>NZ_KQ970235.1:743344-755336 GCF_001579025.1 Streptococcus oralis | reverse complement strand
ATGAAAAACTTCATTTTTGAGGATTAACTGTTCACTTTCATTTTGCAAAATACGGAAGTTCGGTGCAATATCAATCAGATAGCCATGCTTGCCAAGGAATTTTTGCGTGAAGGAGTCCATGGTTCCGATGGCAGCGTTTGGCAGGTCTGCCAACTGGCGTCCCAAGTGTTGTTTGAGATCGACATCATCGGTTTCTTGGATTTGTTGGCTGATTTTTTTCTCCAAGCGCTCTTTGAGTTCAGTAGCAGCCTTGACTGTAAAAGTCGAGATAAAGAGTTGGCTGATTTCCACACCACGCGCTAACTGATCCAGAATACGCTCTGCCATGACAAAGGTCTTCCCTGAACCAGCAGACGCTGAAACAAGGATATTTTGCCCTGCCGTATAAATGGCTTCGATTTGCTCGGCTGTTTTCTTCTGTTCCTTGCTTGAACTCGTTTCTGCTTCTTGCAGTTTTTGAATCTCTTCCTCAGTTAAAAAGGAAATGTGCTTCATCAATTCAACTCCTCTCTCATTTTTTCAAACCAAGCTTGCTTGAGTTTTTCTCCGACCAGGCGCTTACCATCAGCTAAGTCTAACTTCTCTAGGAAACGAGCTTGTTCCAAATGGTAATTAGCTTCAAATCCAGTAATGGCTTGGTGTTGCTGAACGTATGGGGCAATGCTTCTGCCATTTTCGGTATAGGGATTGATGGCGAACTGGCCTTGTAAAATCTTCTCAGCTGCCTTCTTGTAAAGATGGGCATTGTAGTCCAATAAGAGCTGGAATTCCTCGTCTGTCAGCTGGTTGGCCTTGTTTTTGTTGTAAAATTCGCCCAAGTGACTGCTTTCTTTTTCTAAAAAGAGTCCTTGGTATTTCATTGATTTGCTGGCTTCTACTACTGCTCCTGCCAGACTCTTAACGGTCAACAGAGATTGGACAGGTTCAGCCATTTCCAAGTACATGGCTCCGAAAAAGTCCTGCTCCCCTTCTCTTTTTAGGGCAGCAAGATAGGTAGGCAGTTGGGAATTAAGCCCATTAAAGAAATGAGGAAACTGGAACTGAGTCAGACTAGACTTGTAGTCCACCACTCCCAGTGCTCCATCAGCTTTCAGGCGGTCAATACGGTCAACCTTGCCTCGCACATGGACACTCCGACCATTATCCAATTGAATAAAGGCCTGATCTTTACCACCAAATGTTGCTTCCTCTTGGATGGTTTCAATGGCTGGATTATGACGAAGGATGTGGCCCGTAGTTCGCGCGACATCAAGTAGAACTTCCTTGGTAAATTGGGCTTCCAAACTTTCTTGATAAATAGCTTCAAATTCGCGTTCTTGGCTGGTTTCCTTAATGGCTTGTTCCAAACGCTGATCAAAGGAATTTTCAGCAGGTAGTTTCAAGGCACGTTCCAAAATACGGTGCAAGAAATTCCCATGACTGCGAGCATCTGGACGCAGGCGCAATTCTTCCTGCAAACCTAAGACATAACGGAGGAAATAACTGTATTCATTGCGGTAAAACTCTGTCAAACCAGACGTAGACAGGTAAAACTCTTTGTCAGCTGGATAGAGAGCCTGCAAGGTCTCTTTCTCTAATGGCTTGCTGCTTGGGCTAGTTGGGAGTGCAGGATTTGTAAGACCTTTTTGGTCAAGTTTTTTCCCCATCACACGCGCCAGAACCTTGACAAAGGTCAAATCTTGCTCAGTATTACTTGTCTCGCCCTGCTGATGATAGGCAACCAGACTAGACAAAAGGCTGTGATATGAACCCATATCATCCTTAGACAGACTTTTTTGATGAATCTTCTTCTCTATTCGGCTAAATCCAAAACTCACCAGTTCCTGAAGATAGGCCGATTCCTTGCTCTCATTTTCATTGAGGAGACTTGGAGAGGATAACACCAACTGCTTACGGGCAGCATTGACTAAGGAAAGCATGGTATAGCGATTTTTCTTGAGATTTTCACTACTTGCAATCAGTAATTGCGCTCCATCTTCAGTCGCTTGGTTTAGGCTTTGTCGTTCTTCATCTGTTAACAAACTGGTGTTTTGCGCGATTTTTGGCAAATGATCCTGAGTCAGTCCAATGGCATAGACAAAGTCAGTGGTCAGAGGGGCAATCAAATCATAACTCTGCACCAGAACGGTATCAACAGTTGCTGGAATGGTGCGATACTGAGACAAACTCATCCCAGAATGGAGCAAGGCTAGGAAATCCTCCAGACTAACTTGTGAACCTGCAAAAACGGTCGCAAATTGTTCTAAAACATGGCAGAAGGCTTTCCAAACTTCGGCTTGTCTTTCCTGTTCTAGAGTTTCCATAGTAGCTGTCAATTCTTGCATCTGCTTGCTTAAAGCAGCATTTTTTAGAAAAGTATTCCACTTTTGCAAGAGATTTTCAGTCTTTTGCTTCCGACTAGCAAATAAGGTTTCAAGTGGCGCCAAAACTCGCAGACGAAGAGAATTTAAACGCTCTAAATCAAATTTTCCATGGTGGGATTTGGTAAAGGTCTGCTGAAAAGAAGGCAAGCCATTGATGCCAAGATAGCGGAGATATTGCTCAAAAGCATCAATATCCGCTTGGCTAAGGTCGGTATATAAACCTGTTCTAAGAAGGTTAATCAAATCCTCCTGACGGAAACGGTAACGTTTCAAACGCAAAATAGATTCGACATACTGAGTCAAAGGATGATGGGCCATGGATTCCTTTCTACCTAGATAGAAAGGAATCTGGTACTGGTCAAAAATGGTTTTCAGCGATAACTGGTAAGAAGCCACATCCCCCAGCAGAATACGGAAATTCTTGTAACTCAGTTCTGGATGGTCATGTAATTTCTGACGAATAGCGCGAGCCACCAGCTCCAACTCCTCTTTTTGCGTCAAGCAAGACCAGATTTGCAAGTTTTCTCGGTCCTTCTCATCGACATCTAAAGCGAGTTCTGAAAAGTCATAAGAAGACTCCAGCAAACGAGAGGCCTTGTCAAAACTATCCATTTTCTCATGTGTCTGAGAAAGATCCTGAGCAGGTGTTTGGTATTTTGCCCCCAAATGATGAAGAAATTCCACACTGGCTTGGTAGAGATTCCCTTCAGTGAACGGACTGCTATAAGCCTTCTTGCTTGCATAAGCCCCAATAACAATCTCGGCACCTTTTCGATGAAGCAGATCCACTACACGCTCCTCCTCGGCAGAAAAACGGGTAAATCCATCAATAACCAAGGCAATCCGACTGAAATCATTGCTTACCTTGTCATTCTCAATAGCCTCAATCAATTGAGACAACTGACTCCCCTGAGCCAACTGACCTTGATTGAGATAGGCTGTTACTTTCTCAAAAATCAAGAGTAAGTCTGCTCGCTTATCCTCATCAGTCAAACTTTCCAAGTCCAAAAAGCTCATCTGAGCAGTTGTCATCTCGTGATAAAGTTCAATCAACTGCTGGATAAATTGAGGGTCTTGTTTAATAGCACCATAAACTCGGAACTCTTTGGGATCAAGTTCAGCAAGGCATTTATAAAAGGCCATTCCAAGTCCGATGTCATCAAGACTGGTCTTGGTCGGCAAGTCATTTAAAACCAGGTAACGAGCCATTTGAGCAAAGCGCGTGACGGTAATCGCAAAAGAAGCCTGCTGGGACAAGCATTCCAGCACGGCACGTTCCTTTTCAAATGAAAGAGAGTTGGGTGCTATGTAGAAGACTCGCTTGCCTGCAGCAACCAGCTCTTCCGCCTCTCTAGTCAAGATTTCTGTCAAAGAAGTCCGAATATCAGTATAAAGTAATTTCATCTCAGCCTCGTTTGGTTTATCAAAGTTTCTTATTCTATTATAGCAAAGTTCGCTTCACAGTCCAAATCCAAAATTCTAGTTGACAATCATTTAATTAGCAAATCAATCATGCTTCATCATCCACTTTCATATGCTGAAAGATATAGAGAAAAAAGTCTTTGGAAACTTCAAAATGCCCATAACGAAGTCGAGAAGTATAGTCTCTCCATTCAGGATGCTGTCTGGCTATTTCTATGGAGCAATCTTTGACTGGTTGATAATACTCAACATTTCGTCTAAAGGGAAAGAATCCTTCAAATTGCTCTACTTGATAGGCTTTGTCATCTATAATTTTACCTACGGCTACAAAAGCCTGTAATTTATCTTGACTGTTCATATCGTATTTGGGACTATAGTATAAAAGATAGTCACCTTTTTTCATACGATTTAAGGGACCGCTCTTTCCATGACAGACCTGGCAAAAATTCCCTTCAACTCCTCTTAAAACATGGTTCTTCGAAACAACTCCTACCCAATATCTAGGCATTTTTATCCTCCAACTCTACTAACATGCGATTAAAACTTTCTCTATCTTCAGAAAGTTTATCAAAAAATTCTTCATCAACCTCTTCTACTAAAGGTAAAGCTTGATTGACCTTCTCCGCGCCAGACTTCGTCACTGAGATAAGTTTTGCTCGACTATCCTTTGGGTGTTGATCGCGTCTAATGTAGTCTTTCTTCTCCAGTAACCTAACAATCTGGGAAACCGTCATAACATCCATACCGGTGAACCGAGCAATATCAACTTGAGTTACATATTCCTCTCTATTGGACAAAAACAAGAGCGAGGTTAAAACGATAAATTGAGGCAGTGTAAGACCAACTGATTTCAAGACTCTTTTTAAGTTGCTTTCCCACTTGTTGTAGACTTTGATGAACAGAAGACCTGTAGACTCTGTTTCATCATTTTTGTAAATTGAATTAAAGTGATACTTTGACATTATTTCTCCTTAAATATTAAGTATACATATTATATAAGATTTTATTTTCTTTTTCAAGGAAAGGAAAGCCGAATTTTACTATTCTGCCAGACATTTCATAGTCTATATGCTATAATAAAAGCAAAACACCTAGAAAAGGAAGTCTTATGATTAAACTACTTGCCTTGGATATGGACGGAACCCTCCTTAATGAAGCCAAGGAAATCCCGCAAGCCCACATCAGTGCCATTCACCAAGCCATTGAAAAAGGTGTCAAACTGGTTCTCTGTACAGGTCGCCCGCTTTTCGGTGTTCTTCCTTACTACAAAAAACTGGGACTGGACCTTCAGAATGAGTATGTCATCGTCAATAACGGTTGTTCAACCCATCAGACCAGTGACTGGAGTCTAGTTGACTGGCAAGAACTTAGTCCAGCTGACATTGAATACCTCTATGACCTAGCAGAAAAAAGCGACGTTCAGTTGACTCTTTTTGATGAGAAACATTATTTTGTCCTCGGTGGCAAGCCTAATGAAATTGTTCAGAATGATGCCAAACTTGTTTTTTCAGACCTGACTGAAATTTCACTAGAGGAAGCGACTAGTGGCAAGTATCGGATGTTCCAAGGCATGTTTTTGGGCACCAAAGAGCAAACAGACGATTTTGAGCATCGGTTTTCTGAGGAACTCTGTCAACGATTTAGCGGTGTTCGTTCGCAGCCTGTCATTTATGAAGCCATGCCACTTGGAACGACAAAGGCTACTGCTCTTTCTCGACTAGCAGCGATTTTGAAGATCGAGCCCTCAGAGATTATGGCCATGGGCGATGCCAATAACGATATCGAAATGCTTCAGTTTGCAGGACTTGGCATTGCAATGGGAAATGCCAGTGACCATGTCAAATTCCTTGCTAATGACGTTACAGCCAGCAATGAAGAAGAAGGCGTTGCACGCGCCATTGAGAAGTATATTTTATAAAAAAGAAAAGCAAATAGACAGAAATTACTGTTATTTGCTTTTTTGTTACTTAACCAAATAGGCAATCAAGGCTATAATCCATAAATGAGCTGGGTAGAAAATATAAAAGAAATATTTACTCCAACTGGTTTCCGTTCCTCGCTGTCCATTATACAAGGCCATAAAAGGAAAGACGGTGACAAAGAGCCAGTCAGAATTGAAAAGCATCATTTCCAGTGTTTGGTGCCAAGTGTCGTAAATTTGGATGGAAGTCACTAACAAGAAGGCCCACAGAAAAGCATAGAGGAGATTTCGCAAGCCCTTGCGATTTCGACAAGAGTAACTAATCAAGAGAAATGGTAGCATGGTGATACCACCCTCAGTAAAAAGACATCCGACAATCAAGAGACCTGCAACCCCAATCCGACGCCACAACTTCTCTTTTTTATCCAGCGCTTTTCTGGGAAAACCAAGCCAAAGCATGGTGACACCGATGGCCAAAGTCAGGAAAATGTTATTATTGACCATTACTCCTTTAGATGCAAATAGGGCGTTGAGTAGGCTATTTCCAGCAAACATGATCAGCGCCCAACTCCAAAGACGGATGAGGTAGTTTTTCAAATTTCGAGTATGGATGAAGCCTTCCATAGCCATATATGCAAACCAAACTCCCACACAACGGGTCAAGGCGTGAAAGATACCTTCCCACAAAGGAGAAACGATTCCGGTGATATGAGGGATATGGTCCAGAACCATTACTGTCGCCATCAGATACTTCAACTGTGTCGCATTCCATTTTTTCATAATAAACCTCTTTCTTTTTGATCTACATAGAGTATAGCATACATTCCCGCGTATAATCGTACACCCATCTTACATTTAAAAAGCCTATCTTACATTTTTGTAAGACAGGCGTGAATATCAAAAATTTATTATGAAATTTACCTTCTAGTCGGTAATCCGTTGATACATTTCTGGTCTTCTATCACGAAACAGTCCCCAGTTGAGGCGTTCACTTGCTCCCTTGTCAAGGTCATAAGTTGCTAACAGAACAGTCTCACCTTGCCTTTCAGCTCTCTCTAGAATAGCTCCTGTTTCATCCGTCATAAAGGAGGAACCATAGAAGTCAAGACTGGAACTTTGTCCGCCATTTTCCTCACTAGGAGTGACTTCTTCCAAACCGTAACGATTGGCTGCAATGACTGGGACAATATTTGCTGCTGCGTGCCCTTGCATGGTACGTTGCCAGTGACCACAACTGTCTGTATCTAAGATAGGCTCTGAACCGATAGCGGTTGGATAAAAGAGCAATTCAGCACCATTCAATGCAAGACAGCGCGCTGTTTCAGGGAACCATTGATCCCAACAGATGCCAATCCCAATCTTAGCATAGCGAGTATCCCAGACCTTGAAACCAGTGTTACCAGGCGTAAAGTAAAATTTTTCTTGATAATAATGATCATCTGGTATGTGGGTCTTCCGATAAACACCCAGCACTTCACCATCTGCATCAATGACGGCAATAGAGTTATACAAGACATTGCCATCTTTTTCATAGAAACTGATTGGTAAAACAACCTGCAGTTCTTTAGCAATCACCCTAAAATGCTGAATAGCTGTATTTTCTGTCACCGACTGGGCATACTGGTAGTAGTCATACTGGCGTTCCTGACAGAAATAGGGACGTTCAAACAACTCCGGTAAAAGAATGATTTGGGCTCCTTGCTCAGCAGCTTGGCGAACTAAACGTTCCGCTGTTTGGATATTGGTTTCCACATCCTTGGCACATTGCATCTGGATCGCTGCAACTCTTACATTTCTCATCTTCTTCTCCTATTCTGGAATTTGTTGGGTAATACAGTGGATATTTCCACCACCTAAGAGAATATCTCTGGCTGGTATTCCGACAACTTTACGGTCTGGGAAACACTTGCTGAGAATATCTAGGGCCACTTGGTCGTTTACATCCTGAAATTGTGGCACTAAGACAGACTTGTTTGCAATATAGAAATTGACATAGGAAGCTGCAAGACGCTCCCCCTCATAACGCTCCTCTTCCCCATCTTCATAGGTATAACCTGGTAAATCCTCCTTAGTGACAACCTGACGAATAGCTGGGATAGGAAGCTTATGAATAGTGAAAGGGCGACCTTTTGCATCCGTTTCCTTTTCTAAAAGCTCAAAGTCGGCTGCAGACATAGCATGCTGAGGATCGTTTTGATCATCTGTCCAAGCTAAAACAAGCTCTGCAGGACCAACGAAGGCAGCAACATTGTCAACGTGTTCATTGGTTTCGTCCTGATAAATACCATAAGGAAGCCAAATAACTTTTTCAGCTCCAAGGCTCTCTAATAAGGTATTCTCGATTTCCTCTTTAGTCAAGTGGGGATTGCGTCCAGGACTAAGTAAGCAACTTTCAGTCACAAGAATGGTTCCTTGACCATCGCTATGGATCGCGCCTCCTTCCAGTACAAAAGGTTTAGCATCATAAACAGGCATTTCCAAGGCCTCAGCAAAACGACTGGCTACTTGGTCATCTGCTTCATAGTCTTGATAAAGACCATCGACTGCACCACCCCAGGCATTGAAAGACCAGTCTACAGCCAACTTTTCTCTTTTATCATTGACGAGAATGGTCGGACCTGTATCACGCGCCCAGGCATCATTGGTGGGAATATCTAAATAAACAACCTTGTCTCCTAGATAGGATTGGGCTTCAGATAGATAATCCTGCTCCACCAAAAGATAAACAGTTTCCCCTTCTGCTATGGTCTTGATAATCTGGCTAAATGCTTTTTGGGCTGCCTTTCCTTGAAAGGGCCATGAACCTGGTCGAGTCGGCCATATCATGAGGGTACCATGATGGGGTTCGTACTCTGCTGGCATACGATAGCCTGCTTTTTTCGGAGTTTCTATCATGATAATCTCCCTTTAAAGTCTTGATAGCCGAAGGTTTTGACTAAGTTGCAGTCACCTTGCTCGTGCATGAGATAGAGACTTGGCAAGCCAATACCGTTAAAGGTATTATTTTTGACAAATGAGTAAATAGCCATGTCTTCAAAATAAAGTCTATCACCGATTTGGATTGGATTTTCAAAGCTATAGTCACCAATCACATCACCCGTCAGGCAGGTATTGGAAGAAAGTCTATAAGTATGGGCTTTTTCTTTGGCCTCAAAGCCATTTCTCAAAGGTGGACGATAGGGCATTTCAAGTACATCTGGCATATGGCAGGTCGCAGAGGCATCTAAAACTAAAATCTCCATACCGTTTTCGACAATATCCAATACCTCCGTTGCTAGATAACCAGCATTGAGCGCAATAGCTTCACCCGGCTCGATATAAACTTCAAGATTGTAAGTTTCTCGGATACGCTTGATTTCTGAAATCAGCAAATCCACATCGTAGTCTTCTCTTGTGATGTGGTGTCCGCCACCCATATTGAGCCATTTAACTTGATGCAAATAGGGTCCAAACTGCGCTTCTACTGCTTTCAAGGTTGTCTCTAAATCATCTGAACCTTGCTCACAAAGGGTATGAAAATGAAGTCCGTCCACTAAATCCAACAAATCACTCGGTATCTTGTCTAGGGTAACTCCAAAACGGGAGCCAGGAGCACAAGGATCGTAGAGCGCGTGATCTCCTTGAGTTGAACACTGAGGATTGAGGCGCAAACCGACACTGATACCAGCCTCTCGGCAACGAGCCCCATGTTTACGCAATTGTCTCTCCGAGTTAAAAACGATATGGTCCGATATCTCCAGCAATTCCTCCAAGTCTGCATCCTTGAAAGCTGGAGCAAAGACATGGACTTCCCCCGGGAATTCTTCTCTAGCTAGCTTCGCTTCATAGAGACCACTTGCAGTTGTGCCCGATAAATACTGGCTAATCAAGGGATAGGTTTTATAGAGGGAATACGCCTTCTGGGCAAGCAAAACCTTGCAACCAGCTTCTTCTTGTACATATTGTAAAATGCGACAGTTGGCTTCTAACTTTGCCAAGTCTATGACATAAGCTGGTGTTGGTACTTGTTCTAATTTCATTAGTCCACCATTTGTGGATTTTCAACCACAACCCAAGGCAAGCCGTACTCATTCAAAACTTCCATGAATGGATCTGGATCCAATTCTTCAAGGTTGTAAACTCCAGGTTGTTTCCAAGTTCCGTTCATCACTAATTTGGTCCCAATCATGGCTGGAACGCCTGTTGTGTAAGAAATTGCTTGTGAACCAACTTCTGCGTAACATTCCTGATGATCACAAACATTGTAGATGTAGATTGTCTTTTCAACGCCATCTTTGATACCAGTAAAGATACAGCCGATATTTGTTTTACCAACAGTACGTGGTCCAAGGCTTGCAGGATCTGGAAGCAAGGCTTTCAAGAATTGGATTGGAACGATTTCTTGTCCGTTAAAATTAATAGCATCTGTACGAAGAAGCCCAACGTTTTCCAAGCATTTCATGTGCGTTAGATAAGATTGGCCAAAAGTCATAAAGAAGCGAATACGTTTAACTCCTGGAATATTCTTTGCTAATGATTCGATTTCTTCATGGTGAAGGAGATACATGTCTTTTTGACCAACTTGAGGGAAATCATACTCACGTTTGATAGACATAGCTTCGACCTCAACCCATTTTCCATCTTCCCAGTAAGAACCTGGCGCAGAAACCTCACGTAGGTTGATTTCTGGGTTAAAGTTAGTCGCAAATGGATAACCGTGGTCCCCACCATTACAGTCTAAAATATCGATATAGTTGATTTCATCAAAATAGTGTTTGAGGGCATAAGCTGAAAAGACACTGGTTACACCTGGGTCAAAGCCAGATCCAAGCAGAGCGGTCAAGCCTGCTTCTTTGAATTTTTCCTGATAAGCCCATTGCCATGAGTAGTCAAAGTAGGCTGTAAAACCAAGTTCCTTACAACGTTTCTCATAGATAGCGCGCCACTCAGGATCTTCTGTATCCTCAGCCTCATAGTTGGCGGTGTCAATATAGTGGACACCCGTCGCCAAACACGCGTCCATAATGGTTAAATCTTGGTATGGTAAAGCTACGTTCAAAACGGCTTCTGGCTTATAGCTTTCAATCAAAGCAATGACTTCTTCGACATTATCAGCATCAAGGGCAGCTGTCTCAATCTTTGTACTTGTTTTACCTTCCAGTTTAGCCTTCAAGTCATCACATTTTGACTTGGTACGGCTAGCAATCATAATCTCTGTAAAGGTTTCGCTATCTTGGCAAATCTTTGAAATAGCAACTTGGGCAACGCCCCCACATCCAATAACTAATAAACGACTCATTTTTTTCCTTCCTCTTCTTCTAAAATGTCTTCTACATACTTGGGTAGCATAAAGGCTCCAACGTGTAAGTTTGCAGTATAGTATTCCGTGAAAAGCTGGCGTTTTTTCCAGCCTTCCTTGTCAAAATCTTTAACAGGGTGGTATTTTTTCGATGCAAATCCAAACAACCAATAGCCAGCTGGACTGGTTGGGATATGAGCCTGATAGACCCGGCTGATTGGAAAGGCTTGATTGACCTTGCGGTGCATGCTTCGGCAAGCTGACTCATCTTCGTCAAAAAAAGGACTCCCATGCTGATAAATCATGATACCGTCTTCTTTGAGAGCTCTGTAACTGTTACCGTAAAATTCCTTGGTAAAAAGCCCTTCTGTATGTCCAAATGGATCTGTCGCATCGTTGATAATGATATCGTAATCATCCTCACAGTTTCTCAAAAAGCGAAGACCATTTTGGTAGTAAATGGTAACACGAGGATCATCTAGCCCCGCAGCAAAGTCTGGGAAATACTCACGACAGACCTCAACCAACATCTCATCTGGTTCCACAATATCGATTTGCTCCAGTTCAGGATAGAGGGTTAATACTTGGGCAACGCCCCGTCACCACCACCAATAACCAATACTTTCTTTGGATTGGGATGCACAGCCATGGGAACATGGACCGTCATTTCATTATAGACAAAGTCATCCGCATCTGAAAACAAGACATGCCCATTTAAGATCAATATCTTTCCAAAAGCTGGTGTATCTAATACCTCAATATCCTGCCACTCACTTTTTCCAGCATAGAGTTGCTTGGCTGTTCTCAGGGACAGTTTCACATCTGGAGTATGAACTTCAGAAAACCATAAATCCATCTAGTTCTCCTTTCTTTCAATGACGTTGATGTGATTGACTTCTGGATCTTCCGTCCCTTGGAGGGAGCAACCACGTTCTTTGGCAAATTGAATATAATCCACAATGTCTCGTGTAATGCGTTCACCTGGTGCTAGGAGTTGGGATGCCTGGA
>NZ_KQ970235.1:736604-743174 GCF_001579025.1 Streptococcus oralis | reverse complement strand
TGGAGGATAACACATGACAAATTCCCCACAGACTTGTCCGACTGATTCGGCTAAGGTAAAACTTCTTCTCTCTGAATAAAAGGCTTCCTGAGGAGATAGGACCAACTCAGGCTGGATATATTCTCCAGCAATCAAGTCTTTTCCATCTCTTGAGTAGAGTCTCTTGATGTCCGCCAGAGCACCGACTAAGCGCTCGATGTCTTGGATGCGGTCGCCAATGGAAATATAGGCCAAGATATTCCCAATATCCCCGAATTCAATCTGAATGTCGTATTCGTCTCGCAAGAGGTCATAAACCTCTATCCCTGTTAGCCCAATTCCCTGAGTATAAACTGACAGCTTGGTCACATCAAAATCACAGACTGACACACCGTCTATTAACTCTTTTGAGTAGGCATAATAACCACCGATAGCATTGATTTCACGACGAGCGTACTCGGAGAGCTCAATGACTTTTTCAAAAGACTCTTTGCCACGAAGGGCTAAGTTCCGTCGAGAAATATCCAAACTAGCCATCAACAAGTAAGAGGCAGATGTTGACTGGGTCAGGTTGATAATCTGACGAACGTACTCAGGATTCATCTGTTCCCCGATAAGAAGGATGGAGCTCTGGGTCAAACTCCCACCAGACTTATGCATAGAGACCGCCGCCATATCAGCACCTGCATCCATAGCAGATAGTGGCAATTTATCTGTGAAATGTAGATGAGCTCCATGGGCTTCATCCACTAAAACAAACATGCCAGCTTCATGAGCCATTTCCGTCAATCCCTTGAGATCTGAACAAATTCCATAGTAAGTAGGATTGTTAATCAAAATGGCCTTGGCATCTGGATGCTCCTTAATTGCCTGCGCAACACGGTCATTTTCAAGACCTAAAGCGATGCCGATTTTAGGATCCACACTCATCTCGATATAGATGGGAATGGCACCACATAGAACCAGTGCATTGATAGCAGATTTGTGGACATTTCTCGGTAGAATAATCTTATCTCCTACCTTACAAGTCGAAAGAATCATCGTTTGAACTGATGAGGTTGTTCCTCCAATCATGAGAAAGGCATGGGCTGCACCAAAAGCATCCGCAGCTAATTCCTCCGCATCCCGAATAATCGAAATGGGATGACCAAGATTATCCAAGGGTTTCATAGAATTGACATCAATGCCAACACATTTTTCTCCTAACAGTTCGACAAGTTCTGGATTTCCTCGTCCACGCTTGTGACCTGGCACATCAAAGGGGACAATCCTTTTCTTGCGTAGTTTGACCAAAGCCTCGTAAATTGGGGCTTGGTTTTGATCTAACTTCTTCAAGACATACTCCTTTACCGTATTTTTAGCACCTCAAGAAGATAAAGGCGACTAAAGGTTGACTTATGAAAAAAGAGCAGGTTTTCACCTGCTCTGCAATCTTCTGACGTGTGTATTTTGGTTTCTGTTGAGTATGTCTGTTCCTGATGTTTCCTAACTCTCTAGTAGCAAATATTACGTACTTTATTGATCGTTTCACAAGATGACGTGTGCTTTCACCACACTAAAATTTATGAATTAGGACAAGTGTCCTAACATCAACTTATAAAAGTAGGCTTTTAACCCTATCAATAATGTGGCTTTTCAACCACGCTTCGGCATTCAACCCTGCCTGTCCGTAGGCATTTTTTACTCGGGTTTATATTTGCTAGAAAACATCATCTCATTTTCTAAGCCTAATAACTATATCATGTTTATAAGAACTTGTAAAGGATTTTGTGAAACTTTTTTAAAGAATTTTGTTTTTTGTTCGCAAAATATTATTCAACAATAAAAAGAAATCGTTTTAAGTCGTTATCTGCATAAGAAAAAAGGAACTACAGACATTAACTACTTCAATAATTCTTAAAGTATAACTTGATATTGAAAATCAATTCTTTTCATCAGATTTCATAAATATTTCCAGCTAGGAAGTATGAATCAACTGCTCCAATTCTACTTCTGAAAGCTGTCCTTGATTGTAAAGTTTTCTAAGTAAGTCCTCATCTACGGTAATTGAATAGTAATCCGTCACAAACTCATGAAATTTCTCAAAACTGTCAAAGAAATAGGATAATAACCATTCGCCACCGTCCTGATCTTGATAGGTATTTTGATGTTCTTGACCGTCATACCAGATAAAGAAGGTTGTTTCATCTTTTTGCTCTTCTGAGTATAGGTTTTGATACTTTTCATCCAGTCCTCTATAAAATCCGTCTATGATGTCTTGATTCCACTCATCCGCAGCAAATTGACTCAAACTGCTTTCATGATCAAAGCCCTTTATAAGGATGATTTTATCAGTAAAGATCACATCTAGAGAATCACCAGAACCGTTGTCGATAAGGTAACGAACCCCATAGCTTCCCTCAGTCTTAACGATCAATCGAAGCCAGGTCTCATTTGGATATGTTCGATACTCATCAATGACAAGTAAGGCATCTAAACGTGTCTTAGCATTTTCCCATTCAATTCTTCCCATCTCTTTAGTCCTCCATCTTAAAGCTTAAAATCTATTATGCTTACAAATTCTATAACCAATTTCTATCTATCCCATCCGACTACACTGTGGAATATTTTCTTCACCAGACAAGTCATCAGGTGTACAATTTTCTAGATGTGCATTCATCACGCACCTGACTAACAGTTGGTAAAAGTAGTTAACAAATAGTCACTAAGACATTTCCTTTGAGAGTTAAGATTTTCTTATAAAAGTTTTTCATTTTTACAAAACAGGTTCGAATATCATCCTTGATTTCTTCCTCTTCATCAAGATAATCCCAAATATCGGGATACAAATCGGCCTTCTTGCATGCTTCCATGCTAAAGTCTGCCAGAGCCCTATCCATGTCACAATTCTCTAAAGCTTGAACAATCTCAGCTATCTTTGAGTGTTCAGTATAGGCTGCATACTCTGATACATTTTCTAAAGGAGTTACTCCCAAGACAGCTTCTCTCAAGGGGTCGTCATCCATAAATTCTGAACTACTAAAGCCTGTCATAATAAAGAGTAAGGCATCCCACATTTTGTCAATATCTATCAACGTATCATTTCCCTCAGGATAATCCTCTACCAAGTCAAGTAAATCCTCTTCCTGACAAGGATACCGCTTTATTTGGCTTAATTCATTGTCAGACAGATATTGATAATTAGCAATCATTCCCATAATGTTTCCTCCTATCAGTTCCTTAGGATAGTACTGATGTTACTAGTTCCCTTTCTTGAAAAAGGTAAGATATCTACTGTTTTTGGATTCTCCTCCTTATTTCTCATTCTCATCTTCTATAACTTCCCAGACTTCTGACTGATAGCCCTCACCATCTATATCATAGCGCTGCATATAGCCAATAAATCTTTCCTTTTTATTTGCCTTACGAGGCTTGAGAATGTTTATAGCCCAGAATCCGATAAGAATGAGAACTAAAAGCGCTATTACTGTTTCCATCTCATCACCTTTGCCTATCTTAATATCCTTCAACCCATTTTTCATTGTCCATGATGAAAGGCTTAGCAAGTCCATCACCTGTATAATCCGCATACTTTGTAGCTAAATACTTGTAACAATCTTCCTTGCTCGCAAACTTAATAGCTTGATAAGGCTCTTCAAAAGTCAGTTTCTCTACAAATAAGAAACCATCTTCAGCCGGCACTAAAATACCAACATGCCCGACAAAAAGAAACTCTCCATCCAAATTATCATGCAAGACTACAGACAGCATTCGAGCTTTGTCATTAAATTGAAACTGGGAAAAGAATTTCTCCATCTTCTGCGCGTGAATTTTTACATCTGTTGTTGCTTCCGTCTCCACCCTAGAAAATAGAATATCAAACTCTTCCTTATCTTTTGCATCAAACACCTTTCCCTTATCGATAGCATCGTTATCCACGAAAAGAAGCTGATCATTCTTTTCAAGTTTTGGGATCGTGACTGAATTTTTCAAGAGCGCATAGCTATTGATACGGCAGTTGGTTCCGACAAAGTCACCCTTTTTTTGATTCCAAAGATTGCTGATTTTCTCTACGTCGTATTCTGTCTTCGTAAAGGAGGCAAAATCACCACTTAAGCCAGTAGAGCCGACTGTCGCATTATAGGCGGTGACAAGATTGAAAAATGCATCAACACTATTTGGGTCCAAGTGAGCTGATAAGAGAGATTTGACCTCTTCGGTACTGACTTGACCGTTTAGATTGGAATATGAAGCCGTCCAAGGAACTTTATCTGAACTGGTCTGTGTCTGATTTGCAGCTTCAGTGCTCGTATTATTTTGCTGACAAGCAGCCAAGCCAAGAAATAAGGGCAAACACAGTCCCAAGGCTACTACTTTTCTCGTTCGTTTCATGCAATTCTCCTTCTAGACTACAAGTCTCTTTTTCATTTTAAACACCATTCACTAATCATTCAGCTAGTAATCGTTGACTTAGCTATATTATACTACATAAGTCAAAAAAAAGACTGCACGAATCACCCATTCATTACAGCCTTTTTAATCCTATTTTTTATTGAATGACGAAACCTTTAGGCAAAATCGCCAGTTGCAGTCCCAATTCTTGGCAATGACTGGCTAGCACTACAGAATCACGGTCTACAAGATAGTTTTCACTTGATTGGTTAAAAATAGCTTGGACCTTTTGTCCATCATAATCCCATTCAAGAGCTAGCACGTCCGGCTTAATTTCTTTTAGGCTATAGGTGCCATGTTGGATAATGCCTGAAACCTCCTTACGAAGCTGAATCAACTTCTTCATAAAATTAAGCATGTCATTACTGTCGGAAACACGTTCCCAAGGCATGACACGACGACAATCTGGATCTGGCCCTCCACCTAACCCCAACTCTGTTCCATAGTAGAAACACGGTGTCCCTCTTTGTAGAAAGAGGTAAGCTAGGGCAGACTTAACCAGTTGGGCATCTCCCTTGGCAGTAGCCAAAATCCGCTCCGTATCGTGCGAATCCAAAAGATTGAACATCACTTCCGAAATCTGTTGTCTATAGTACATTGATTGGCTATTGATCTCATCGATGAATTGAGGTGACTTCTTAGTCCCTCGCAAGAAATAATCCTTGATGCTGTCGGAGAGAGGATAATTCATGACTGCGTGGAATTCATCGCCATTTAGCCAAGGCTGAGAAGTGTGCCAGACTTCTCCAAGAATATAAAGGTCAGGCTTTTTAGCCAAGACAGCCTTACGGAAATCTCTCCAAAATTGATGGTCTACTTCATTGGCCACATCCAGGCGCCAAGCATCAATATCAAACTCTTCAATCCAGTAGGTCGCAACTTTTAACAAATAGTCCCTCACTTGAGGATTGGCCGTATTGAGCTTGGGCATATAGCTGGCAAAAGCGAAGGTATGATAAGGGAGTTTTCTTGGATTTCCAAGCTTATCTTTGGTCACGGGAAATTCTTGAACATGGAACCAGTCTTTATATTCCGACTTTCCACCATGCTTGAGAACATCCTGCCACTGCAGAGACTGATCCCCGATATGATTGAAAACAGCGTCCAGCATGATTTTCATCCCTCTCTGATGGGCCTCCTCCACCAGTTTACGAAAGGTTTCCTTATCTCCAAAATGATGGTCAATTTCGAAATAATCCGTCGTATTGTACTTGTGATTGCTTGGGGATTCAAAAATCGGACAGAGATAAAGACCTGTAATGCCCAAGTCCTGCAAGTAATCCAGATGGTCAATGATACCTTGTAAATCACCACCAAAGAAATCGCTCGTTTTTGGTTTGATAGAGGAATCCCAAGCTAGCGCACCTTCAGGTGAAATATCCGGATTGCCATTAGCAAAGCGTTCTGGGAAAATCTGGTACCATACCATCTCTGCTACCCAGTCAGGAACATGGCAAGCATCAATCTCATGGATATACGGAATTTTAAAGCCATTTCCTTCATAATGAAGGTTTTCTAGCGTATTTTCAACACATCCCTTATCGCCATAGAAAATACTCTGACCTTGCTTATCCTTGAGTTCAAAGAGATACTGGAGTCGCGCATAGCCCACTGAAACTTCTGCTTGCCAGTAATCAAATAAGGCATCAGAAGTTACTTTGACCATCTCCTTGTTTACTTCATAATGGTCCTCTAAAAAGATAAAAGGATCACCATAATGCAAATGGATGCTTTCAATATCATCTTTCTTAGTCCGGATACGAATGTGCATTATCTTATCCTTATAAAGATAAGCATACTCCGACTCTGTTCTATGGTAAATGGCAGTCAATTCCATTGTTTTGTCTCCTGATTTACTTTCATTCATCTGTAACGCAAACGCTTTCACCTTTGTTGTTCTAGTATACTACTTTAAAATTTTATTTTCAAGACTAGTCCGTAGTTTTGAGTGGATTGTTTTTCAAAATAAAAAAGCAGCCAGTCTTACAACTTGCTACTTTTCAAATGATGATTTTACAAATGTCTTTCCAGCCAATCTATCTTTTTAAAATCTTTATTGTTATTGTGGTCATTTCGATAGGAATCTTGGGAAGAAGCCTTGTATATACTGAAATACTGTTCCAAACTTGGAACACGAAAAGTGATGTCCTCGAGATGAAT
>NZ_KQ970235.1:730049-736584 GCF_001579025.1 Streptococcus oralis | reverse complement strand
CTGCCATTCTTCATTTGAACGGTATTCAAACCCCAATGACCCCATGAGCGTCGGAGTGATTCCGACTTGGTTTAAATGAGAACAAATTGTTCGAAATTCATCAAATAGAGAATTCATTCCTCCTCCAATCGTTGATATAGAACTTAATTTCGTTGTGAACAATAAACTAATTTTTACCTTCTACTCTTTCGGTTTTGAAAATACTTCTACTCGTTGAGCTAGGACTTTGATTTCTACAGGTAGGTTATCCGATTTATCGCCGTCAACATCTGACTCCAATTCACTATCTGAAGAGATTTTAATATTACGTGCTCTGATATACTCAATATTATCATTTCCGACAACATCTCCTTTTAGTAGATCAGGAATAACGGATAATTTAGAGAATATAGAAGCATCTTTTAGAATCAAAATATTGGCATAGCCATCTTTGTCTTCTTCAAAGATTTTCTTATCAGCGAAGTAATTTGTCAAGAGAACCAAAACATGACTAGCTCCACCAACATAATTTCCATTTTCTGTCTCAACCTTAATGTTAAAAACCTGGTCTGTCATGACAGACTTCATGGTATTTACAGCATAGGCTAAAATACCGAATTTTGTCTTGTCCTCGATCTCCACATTGTGAATCGCCTCAGGCAGAGAACCGATACTAAAAATATAACCAAAATAGTTATCATTTGCTTTACCGATATCAATCTTGTTGGTTAAATTAAAATCGAGTTCATCTATCGCTCCATCGATGTCTTGATTGATTTCCAACAGTTTTGTAATGAGGTTACCCGTACCGCCTGGGATAATACCCAACTTAGGAATGTAGTCTCTCTCAGCAATACCCGAAATAACTTCATTGACAGTCCCGTCTCCACCAAAACACACCACTGCATCATACTGCTCACGAGACGCTTCTTCAGCAAAATTTGTTGCATCCAACGCTTTTTCGGTAATTTTGGTTTCAACAGATTCAAAGTATTCTTTTGCTTTATTCTCCAGCTTTTCTTTATAATCCAAGGCCTTCTCCCCACCAGAGGTAGGGTTGATAATTAACATTGCTTTTTTCATTGATTTTCTCCTTAATTTTTAAATAGAAATGTTAGTGTAACTACATCAGTCATTACATATAATGCTATTATATAATGAAACCTCAGAAAATAGAAATCAGACGTACTGGAGATTAAGAGAATCAGTTCTAAAAAAGGTTGGATATGCTGAAAATGATAAATACCTTCTAGTTTATTCTTTTACCAATCGATTAAAATCAACCAAATATAAAATTCCAGCAATAAGAGCAAAAATTGCTGAAAAAATTGAAAGGAAAGGGATAAAACCTGTGATAGATGCAACTAAAAGAAACAAAAAGCTTTTCTTACGACCATTTGATTCTTTTCTATAAATGAAAATTGCAAGTATGGAACAAACAAGAAATATAAAACTAATTAAATTTACTGAAAAAGCCCATGCTGGTTTATCAACAAAATGAAGAGCCCCATTGATAAATCTTATCTCCCATCTATAGAAAAATGCAAATGCAATAATGGGAGAGCACGTTAAAGCAAAAATTCCATTAAAAAAATAAACTGTTTGATTTCATATTAAATCCTTATCTGTACTTATTCATCGCTAATTAATAGATTCACTTTTTAAAAATTCTTTAGACTTCTGGACGATATAGAGCTGTTCATCTTCTTGAGCGAGTTTTTTAAACAACTCATTCGCCCTAGTCATATCTCCTTTTAATTTAGAGTTCAAGGCTTGATAGTAAGTGATTTCCAATTGTTGATATTTAAATTCGTTTTCCAATTCTTCAAAATAATCATTGAATTGATGAGCAATTGTTAAATCGTAAAGCGCAATACTAACGCTTTTTGTTTTCTCAGCTAGAGAGGAATCTGATATGGACATTTTGTTTAGCATAAGATCAAGCTGGTCCCTGGTCAGGTTTGGATTTGCAAGAACTGTCGAGCGAACGAGGTAACTCTCAAAGAAATCCCTATATTTCGGCTTCAGTTTTTGATCAGTCATTGCTTCAGAAGCCTCCTTAATGGCAGCATCGAAATCACCAATCATATAGGAATACCCAACAGATGTTAGTGTCACATCCATTTTTATAATAGCTCTTTTTGCATCTTTCTTCAATTCAATGTATTGCTTCCAAGATGGTAAATCTAAGTCCATATGCAGTAACTTAGTACCACTCTTTACATACCCTCTTCTGATTAGTGCAATGAAAAGAAATAAGAGTGCACTTATGAATAAAATACAAAGGGTTTGAGTAGTCCTATCTTTCACCGTCCAAGCTACAAAAAGACTCAGAAGAACAGCCAAAACAATCACGACTTTTCTATAAAATGCATATTTCTTACGTATTTCTAAATAATTCATTTTTACTCCTTTTCTAAATTATAAAATGTCATTACGATAGCAGTTCTGAACCTTAAATGAGTCGTTGAGCAACATAAACACTTTCTTCGCTATTACATAATTTTTTCTGATAAAATAGCCCAATGTGACCTGCAAAAGAGGATCATAAAATAGCTTTCATCTTTCATCTTAACTTATAACTTCTCTATTCTATCAAAAATAATCTCTTGCTTTTCGACACTTTCTCGGAGTGGTGACATGCCTAAAATCACTGTAAAAAATCCCAATAATAGAATACTATTAATAACAAGTATGGCTCCCTCTGTTCCATTAACAGTATATAGATAGAATGCAAAACATCCAAGAGTCGGAACAAGGATAAAAGGAAGAAGTTTGTAATGTTTTAATTGACGTTTTCTTTCAACTGGTTTAAAGGTTATTTGATAGTTTGAAACTTTATTCTCAAGTCTTTTTTGGACACTATGACGAGCTCTTATGGCAATGAACCAGAAAGCAAGATAAGCTAGGAAGATGAACAAGCCATATAATCCTATCTTTAAAGGAAGGTTGTGACTAATCCCATTGTTTCTAAAAAAATTCGTCACTAGCCGATAGCCAGATCCCCCTATTGCTGTACCAATTGCAATCCCAATTGATTTACTCATAGTTGGAGCTACACTTTCAAAACGCGTATCTCTTTTATCTAACTTTAAGCATTTAGCTGTGATTTCACTAGGAAGATAACCCCAGAAATAGGATTTGGGACTAACGGTCGTCAAATCTAGAATATACTTTTCTCCCTCTACTTCTACTATTTTAAAAAATATTTTATTCGTTTCTTTGAATTTTACTTTCATAGTCACCTTTAAATCCTTCTCAGAGTTAAAAAACTCTTTTCAATAACATTCCTAAATCGTCAGCCCCGTTTTTTAATAATAGTTAAACCAATTTTGACAGACATCTCTTTCGATGTTAACTGTATTGTGATCCCATAATTTGTTTTATCTGAGTGATCTATTCTAATTTGGCACGTTGTTTCCTCTGGTAGATCATATTTGCTTTTCAGTTTCTGAAAGAGTTCAGAGTGAGTTTCTGGCTGGTAGATAATTTCACTTAGCTCTGTTGTTCCAGTTCTTAACGTTCTTTTTACATTCAAGGAGTCAAAAACATCTCTTTTGACAACTAAGTTAAGAATCTCTTCATCAAATAAAGGGTCTATCTCCGAATCGTAATGCAACTTTCCATTAGAATAACTAGCGGGAACCGTTTTTTTGTTTTCTCCGATTTGTATTCTATAGTCACCCTTACCCTCTGCCTTGGTAATGTCTAGGTCAATTTCATATCTTCTGACTTCGTCACCATTTTTTATATAGACTCTGCTTTTATAAGCTTCCAGCCCATTAAAATCTTTCTGCTCTTGTTCCAAAAATTTAAACATGGGATCAAACGTTTTTTCAAATTCGTACTGTTCTTTTGTTCTGTTTTTGGGAATGGTCTCACCACCCAAACTACACCCATTCAGTGAAAATAGTGATATCAGTATGATGATCAAGGCAGAAAGCCATAATAAATGCTTATATTTTTTCATTTACCTCTCCCAAAAATGAAGCCTAAAACTATTATAGCACGAACATACTAGAAATAACTTTCTATAACCATTTAGATTCATTCATAAAATGCATTTAAAGACAATTGATCTATTGATAGAAAAACTTGATAGTTTAAAAGCTTTGATCTTACTCTTATACAAAAAAGACATTCAAGAAAATCTTAAATGCCTGTATAAATAGTGTATCAAGGATATTGCTTATTAAACTTTTCCTAACCAGGATCGACATCAAGAAATCTTACTGTATAGCCATTGTCGGTATATAGAAACTCTACTTGCAATCTCATATCTACTAATTCAGAATTTGAAGTCAAATCATAATCAATAGCAAACCCAGTCTGGTCATCATAATCATAAATCTCCAATTGAGAATACTCATAAGGCGGATTGAAATGACACTCCACACCATACTCATCAATCGTGTCAAAATCATTCAATTCTAATGTCTTTTCAACATAACTAAAGAACTCGTTTAAATCGTCAATCTCTGATTCATCGACATAATTCATAATGTCTTCATATTTTTTCAGGTGAATAGCCTTTAAAATATTTGTGATAACCTCTATAACTTTTTCTTTTTTATACATATTAAGTAATTCCATCATTGCCACCTTTCTTCTTAACTAAACAATCATTTTCCTGCTATGAAAAGCTCCCATCGTTCAATGACATTCTTTAAAGGCTCATCTAGATAGGTATAGACTTTGTCTTTAATCCAATCAGGTATACCATAAGCAGCTTCTGCAATACTTCCTGTGATGGCAGCAAGAGTATCACTATCCCCACCAATAGAGATAGCATTTCTGATAGCATCCTCAAAGTCTGTACTTTCAAGAAAGGCAATGATAGCTTGAGGTACCGTATTCTGGCAAGTTTCATTGAAACGATAAGTAGGACGAATTTCATCTAGTGTTTGAGAAAGATTATATCCATACTCTTGCTCTATATGCTCCTTGATAAGTCTCTTGCACTCTGTAGGATTGTCATTGATTGGTTGCTCATAATCTCCGCAATAACCTCCAAAGTAATAACGACACAGAAAGATAGCATCAGTTGTCGCCATGGCTCCTTTGATACCTTCTGGATGATTATGGGTGACTTCTGCTGAAAGTCGTGCAAGCTTTCTAGTTGATGGTGTCATACCCGTTCTTGCACAAAAGCCGCAGTCCATAAGCCAAGCACAGGGAGAAACACGCATAGCAGAACCATTTCCAAAACTATAATAAGGTTCACGATTGTCATTATTGATCCAACTACTAAACCGAGCACCATAGCCCGCATCGGGATACATTTTCCCATATTTCTTCATGGCATCAATGAAGTCGTCCTTTTGTCCCCCATTCATAATTGCTTCTGCAACAGCGCAAGTCATGACCGTATCATCCGTGAAAAAACAATCCTCACGAAATAAAGGAAAACCCTTCGTTTTAATATTGTTCCATTCGTAAACCGAACCGACAATATCTCCCACAATTGCTCCTAACATATATATACCCTCCTTAGAAAATACCCATTATAAATATAGTTTACTTATGAATCAACTCGTACAAGCAGCGCCACACATTCTACATACGCGGTCATAGGGAACATATTCACGGGTTACACGTACTGAGCAATGTACCCGCGTTTTTCGGACGGCTAAGTTGAATCACTTGTTATCACCCTCTAATTGAACCTGTGTATGAGCTAGAAAATCTCCTAGATGCCTTTTATCTTTTCTAAAAATTGCCATTGCCAGTAACAAAAGTGCAAGTAGGGTTGCTAAAGACGAAAGGATAATGGATATTAAATCAAAATCACTATAGACTCCATGAATAGTTCCCATATGCCCTAATTGCCAAGGTAAAAATTTGATGAGATTTCTAATAAAGCTAGCCTGAATTGTTTTTTTCTGATAGACCAAACGAAGCCCTGCTTTTGATTTCCCAAAACTTCCATTTTTTGCATAATCCGAAAATGTGAAATAAAGCATGATTGGTAGGACACTGATAAAAAATGTAAGAGTCTGCGCCTGAAATTCTGTTTGCATTGGCACACCATTAAAAACAAAGTAGTAATAAGTTATAGAGCAAAGAAACAGAATACCCAGGTAAGTTATGATTAAAAGATAATCAAATAGTAGTTCAGTCATTCTTTTTTTAACCGAAATAAGATTAATTTTCAAAATCTCCATTATTTTATCCTCCTGTCTAAGCTCGTAAAAGCAGTGATACCTCATCAAATAGAAAACTCTCTATCAAATCCTCTAAATAGCCAATCATTACCTTCAATAATGGATATCCTGATTTAAAATTTAAAATATTTTTTTCTTAATAATTCTATTACTTGCCAATATAGTATAAATTAAATGACCAATAAAAATGATGATAAAAATAACATAGCAGCCAGTCTTATAACTTACTACTTTTCATATGATAATTTACAAATGTCTTTCCAGCAACTCGATCTTTTTAAGATCCTTATTGTTATTGTGATCATTTCGATAGGAATCTTGAGAAGAAGCTTTGTAAATACTTAGATACTGCTCCAGACTTGGAAGACGAAAAGTGATGCCTTCAATGTGAG
>NZ_KQ970235.1:725424-729817 GCF_001579025.1 Streptococcus oralis | reverse complement strand
CCCCCAATTTTCTTTCGTTCTAAATTCCAATCCCAAAGAACCCATCAGTGTAGGTGTAATTCCGACTCGATTTAAATGGAAACAAATGGTTTTAAATTCTTCAAATAAGAGGCTCATGTTTACTCTAAACCTTTCATCTAAATGTTCGTTATTTCTACTTTATTACCTTGAACAAAATCATTTTCATTTTCTAGAATATATCCAGTTATTTTAGATACAAAGTCTTTTCCATCTTCTAAAGAATCAAACACGACAAAATCTTTAGAATAATCATTTTGGCACAATTCCAATAGATACATCTTTCATTCTCCCAATATTTGAAAAACTAACCGATATTTTAAGCAACTTACAATCAAATTATCTAGCCTTAATATACGCATTTATCATATAATGAAGATAATTAAGTGTTGTTTATCCAGGGTCGACATCTATAGAAGTTATTTTGTAACCATCATTATTGTATAAAAATTCTAATTGTAGGGTTAAATCTACTAATTCAGAATCGGAGGTCATCTCATATTCAACAACAAAGCCAGTTTGATCATTAAATTCATAAACTTGTAGTTGGGAGTACTCATAATTCGGATGGAAATTACAATCTACACCATATTCATCAATTTTATCAAAATCATTTAATTGTAATGAATCGTCAATATATTCAAGTAACTCTCTTACATCATCAACTTCCGAACCATCAACACAATCCATAATATCTCTATAATTATTTAGATGAATGGCTCTTAAAATCTTTTTAAGTATTTCAATTACTTTTTCTTCATCTAGGTAGTTTTCTTTGTACTCAAAATCATCGAATATTCCCATGATAATACTTCCTTTTTTGTAATCAACTTTAAATCTTATAAATATTAAAAATGTTTCACTAACAAACTCAGACACTCAGCGGTTCGAACTTACCGTATCATCTGTAAAAAAGCAGTCTTTCCGAAATAATGGAAAGTCTTTCGTTTTGATATTGTTCCATTCGTAAACTGAACCTACAATATCTCCAACTATTGCTCCTAGCATGGTATTCCTCCTTACAAACTATTGGTTGAGACTGACATTTCTACTTTTCATACTCGTCTATTCTATCAGCATATTCAGTCAAAAGTTTTTTTGAATAAATTTTTTCATTACTTGAATTTCTAACTTCTTTCCAAAGAATAGAAGCTACTTTTAGTTTATTCGAGTAATTGCCACTATTTTCGTCTGCACAGAAATCCTTCAAAAATTGGTTCCATTGACAAACCGAATGATCATACTTGGCATAATCTGAATTTCCATAATAAACTTTTAGCATATCTTGGATTGTAAAACTCAAATCATGTTCTCTTTTGACTTTTCTCCAAGCAGTAGCCATATCCGCAGTAAATTTAAAGGGGGAAACACCTGTTAAAGTTGAGAAATATTCTCTAAAGTGTGCATTAAAGGAGAATCCACATTCAAGTAAGGGTGTATCTAAGGTAACGACTTCTACTCGTTTCTTCTTGCTTTTTATTGATGATTTTTTAATCAAGTTTCCCTTGAAGTACTGCTCAATAATATCATTGAGTTCTTGTTTTGTACCTCTATTTTCAAGCTCTAATGACTTGCAAATCTGTGAAAGTTCATCACGATACCAGTAGTATTTATTAAATTCATCAAAGGATGTGATTTTATCAAACTCAGGTCTACTCTCTATCAATATAACACCTCCTTAAAAACAGTTTAGGTTTTCATCTCAAAATAATGGAATTTTGGCTTCTTTATTTTGAGGATTAGCAATGTTTCACTAACAAACTCACACACTCAGCGGTTCGGACTTACCGTATCATCCGTGAAAAAACAATCATCACAAAATAAAGGAAAATTCTTCGTTTTGATATTGTTCCATTCGTAAACTGAACCTACAATATCTCCAATAATTGCTCCTAGCATAAGATTCCTCCTTATGGCATATCAGATTCGTTACACATTTCTAATGAGTCACTCTTTAAAAATGGCACCACCAAATCAATCCACTCATAAGGCAGGTAAGCTGATAAATAACCGTGGTTATAGCCCTTTGCTTCATACAAAATTGTGTTTGAATGTAGCTGATGAAATAATTTCGCTGATTCTTTCACACAGTTCAATTCTTTTTCACCATAGATATACAGAACCTGAGCCTTGCTAGCAGAAATCATATCTTTCAGCTTGTAACATCCCATATAGTTTTTGTAAATGGTCACCAATGTTTTGATAGGCGTCCTTGGCAAATCCTCCAAATAATAAGCTTTTATTTCCTCTGGATAAGCCAGTTTAGGATAGAATTTGTTCATCATGCTTAACTGAAGTTTGCAAGAGAATTTATTGAACATCAGTTTACCAAATAGAGACACTAGAAAGATGCTGATTTTAGCTAACCTTAGTTGAGGAATGCAGAGGCTTCCATCTATGATGGCCTTCTCAGCAATTTCACTGTCTAAAGACAAAAGCTCCATAGCAATTTGACCACCAAGCGAAACACCACCGATTGCAAACAATTTCCCACCACAGTTTGCTTTGATATAGTCCAGAATCTCCAAAGCAGAATCTTCAGTAGAAACATAATCAACTTGATATTCCTCGCCGTGGCCATTCAAAGTGGGTAGAATAACACGGTATTCTTCTGACAAGATCCGCGCTTGACGAAGATAATTCCACCAAGAACTTCCACCACCATGTATCAGTAAAATAGGAGGCAAATTCTTATCACCAAATTCATGGAATTTCATGTTTAAACTCCTTACTGTAGAACTTTCACTAGCTACACCCTTGTTTAATCAGCTCGTACAAGCAGTGATGTCTCATCAAATAGAAAAGTCTCTAACATTGATTATCTAGAATGACCACACGTTACTTTCAATAATGGATATCCTGATCTAAATTTTAAAATGTTGTTTCCTTACTAATTCTATTACTCGCCAATATAGTATAAATCAAATAACCAATAAAAATGATAATAAAAATAAGGTTAATTTTTAACACAAAATAGAGATTTAACAAATTTGCGAATGCATGAAATAACACACAGTATCCCACAGATTTCGTTTGACGATAAAGAAGCCCTAAAACAAAACTTAAAAATAATGTATATATAAAAAATAAAATAAAAGGAAATCCTTGATGACTTTCTCCAACTATAAACCATAAAGGCAGATGCCATATTCCCCAAATTGATCCTACAATCAAATTAGATTGCCAATAAGTATATTTTTTATCAAGTAATGGTTGTAATATTCCTCTCCATCCTAATTCTTCATGTCCACCACCAAAAAAAATTAGTTGTATAAAGAATAATGGCATCAGATAAATTGATACTCCGTTTAATTCTAAGGAAGATACAGAAAATAGTATCAAAATTGCTAACATATGATAAATGAAATAAATACTACTATTTTCTATCTTATTAAATAAAAAATGTTTAAATTTTATATTATTACTTTTTAAATAAAAGCCACTTGCAATAGCTGGTCCAAGTGCACCAACTATATGTAATATTCTTCCTATAAATGTCTCTAATCCCAACATATAAGATTGTGTAAATATGGCAAGAAGCCCCCAAGATATATAAGTAATTCCAAATGTAAAACAAAGATAATTTTTTAAATTCTTTTTGTCAATTTCTGTCATTTTATCGCCCTTATCTTGATTATTTTATGAATAATATTTTTACTGCTTCTTAGTTGCTCTCGATTATAACTACCTATATTCTATCATAAAAACACAAAAAAGCCTTACAATCAAGGCTTTTCATTATTCTTTTCGTCAATACTTTGGTTTCGTAGATTCAGATTCGCATGATTAAAACTAGTCAATTTTCTCTATGATATTTCCAAGTTTATCTAATACAAGACATGAATGATCATTTAGTGGAATTATGGGAACACTGACGAGTTCTTCTGCTCTATCCTTATTAGCTTTATCATTCCAGGAATCATAATGGACACTAATTAAAAACTGACTAAAGAGTCCTAATCCATTTTTTATCTTTATCTGATGATCTGAATTATCATTAGGTGAGACATAGACTTTTTCTCTTAATAATAGGGCTCCTGCAGAAAACCCTATAACTTTTGCCCCTTTATTAAGCATATGATCGATATAATTTTTGAACTCCTGATTGACATAAGTAGCTATATATTTTTCCGTATTTCCTCCACCAATGATGATTAGATCAGCATCTAAATAGCTATCAAAATCAATCTGCTCAGTGTCCAAAAGTAAGTAATCAGTGTTTAGATTAGGAAATTGACTTTGGAAAACTTCCGTGTACTTTTTCATATAGGGTTGCCAATTATCTCGAAAAACCGTAAAAATAACAATTCTTTCAATCTTGCTTGATAATACAATTTTATCAACAATGCTATATTTCGTTATTGGGGGAGTTCCC
>NZ_KQ970235.1:717418-725183 GCF_001579025.1 Streptococcus oralis | reverse complement strand
TTCGTTATTGGGGGATTCCCACCCATCAAAAATTTGTTCTTTCAAGTTAACACACTTTCTAAAGATACATAAAGTTTAACAAGTTTATTCACGTTTCTAAATTATAATTTTTTCTTAAAATGAATAATTCTATTTGCCTCCTGAAATCCAATATTGAGATGAAATCTTATAGAATCCGTATTCGTTAAAGTACAGTCACTTGCAAATTCCTTACATCCTTTATTTTTCGCCCATTCCTCACATTTTGTACAGAGATTTTTAGCAATATCCTTTAAACGATATTCCTCGTCGACAATAATCCCTTCTAAGAATCCAACAGGACTATATTTACAACCTTCAACATAATCAAATCTAAGTGAACATAGTGCTAGACCTACAATTGTATCACCTTCAACTTCAGTAAAGATTGCAGTATTTTTGACATTCGTATATTTTTTTACTTCATCAAAAGCTTCTTTATCGGTCAATTGGGGCCATAATTGTTTTATTAGTTTAGCCGTTTTTATAGAATCTTTTGTTATTCCATCCATATTGATGTTCCTCCGCAAATTACAAGCAAATGTTTCGAATCATGCTGTTACTTTGTTACTCATTGATTGATACCAATACCATCCCCTTCTACTTTTCGACTGTCTCAGATCGGAAGAGTAGAGCCACGCACTCAGCGGTTCGGACTTACCGTATCATTTCGTCGGTTTCCTTCCTCATTCTACGAGTCCTATTGTATGGGAGATCATTTACTTCTACTTCGCTGATGCCTCAGCTCGTACAAGCAGTGATACTGCCTCAACGTGTGGTGATAGCAAACTTCTATATTATAGAACGAAAGTGATAGAGTGTTTTATAAAATTATACTATAAAACGAAAGAGAATTACACACTCAACTCAAACAACTTATAAAACTCACCTCTCCTATCCATCAAGTCACAAAAAGAACCATCTTCAACAATGACGCCTGCTTTCATAAAGAGTATCCTATCATATCTTTTCAAAATGTTCTCATTCAACTTGTGGGTTACTACGAGTGCAGTTAAATCTTGAATATCCAAGATTGAATTTTCAATTTCAGTAGTTACTTGATTATCCAAAGATGAGGTTGCCTCATCAAATAATAAGATTGGTGTTTTTCGAATCAAGGCACGTGCAATACTAAGTCTTTGTTTTTGTCCGCCAGATAGATTTGAGCCATTCTCTCCACATAAAGTCTGTAGACCAGATTCACTTTCTAAAACATAACTTTCTAAACCTGACTGCTGTACAGCTTGCTTTATTTCCTCATCAGTAAAGGATTGATTAAGAGTAATATTCGTTTTTAAAGTATCATCAAAAATATAAACGTCTTGCTGAACAATTGTCATTAAGTTATAAAGACTCTCTGCTGAAATAGCTTGTATATCTTGATTATCAATTGAAATATGTCCACTTGTTACATCGTAAAAACGCAGTAATAGATTGAGAAAAGTTGATTTCCCACTCCCTGACATTCCTACAATTGCAATTTTTTCCCCTTTTTGAATCTTCAAAGATAAATGGTTAAAAATATTTTCTTCAGTATTAGGGTAAGAAAAGTCTATATTTGAAAAAGAAATAATATCATCGAAATATTCTTTCGCTTCACCAGTCTGAAGTTCTGTTACATCTTTTACCTCAAATGCATCTAGTGTTGCCTGACCTTCACGGAATTTACTTATTCCCATACCAACTTCATTTAGTGGCATTACTACAAAATTGACCAGTTGAACAATAGCTGTTACACTTCCAATTGTGGTATGGCCATTAAAAACAAGATACATTCCTCCACCAAAGGCTACCAAAAAAACAATCATCCCTGAAAGCTGCGAAATAACATTAGCTAAAACATCAAATTTCCCTTTTATAAAATTTATTTCATCAAATTTTTCACTTTCATGACTATAATCCTCACAGATAGACTCTTTCACATTAAAACTTTTGATAACAAGAAATCCTGCTAAAATATCTTTAACCTTAGCTAAATACTTCTGATCTGCAATCATAGCACTATTTTGTAGAGAGGCTGATTTTTGTCCAATAAATCCTGAAATTATTATCGGAATAACACTAGCAATGATAACTAATAAGGTCAAAAACCAATTACCTATAAACATAGCTAGGAGTGAAAAAATCATTAAGGAAAGGTTTTTTGAAATATTAAAATACTGGTGTAGATAATCTTGCTCGATTTTCTTCATATTTTCGGTTAATACAGAAATAAACTTCCCTGATTTTTCTTTAGAAAAGTCTCTATAATCGCTATCTAAAATAGATTGGAACACCTTGTTTTTGTATCTTGACATGATTTGCCTAACAAGTTTATTTCTCAATCGAAGAGATATAAAATTGAGTCCTGCATAGATGAAAATAACACTAGCTCCTACTAGTACCGCTTGAGTTAAGGCATCTTCATTTTGGGACATACCACTATCAATAATACCTTTAATAGAATAAGCAAAAGCAATATTAGTTAATGGTACCAGTATATTAAATATCATGAAAGCATAAAAAGCCTTCTGATGATTCTTTATCAATTGTTTCATCCTTAATCTACCTCATAATTTTTAATATCATTTAGAAAATGAGACATAAAATATTCTTCTAAGTTAATATTCTCTCTTCTAATCTCTTTCATAGAGACCTGTTCTACAATTTCTCCATTTTTGATAAAACCAATTTTATCTGCTATCTGTGAAATTTCCGATAATATATGACTCGATATTAGTATTGTAATTCCATGCTCCTTAGAAAGCGACAACAAAAGATTTCGAATTTCTTGAATTCCTATTGGATCTAAACCATTGATTGGCTCATCTAAAATTAACAATTTAGGTTTTGTTAGAAAGGCACGAGCTAAACCAAGCCTTTGCCTCATTCCTAACGAAAAATCTTTTACTTTTTAGTCGTATTTTTTAATCCGACCATTCTTAAAGATCTTATTATATCTGATTCAGTAATATTTTTCTCCATATAATGAGCGTGAATTTCCAAAATTTCTTTTGCAGTGCAATTATCATAAAAAATTGGTGATTCAATAATACTTCCAATCTGACTTAGGATTTCTTCTCTGTGTTCTTGTAAATTTTTCCCAAAAATCTCAATACTACCTGATGTAATTGTAGATAAGGATAACATACATTTCATTAACGTTGTTTTTCCAGCACCATTCGGTCCTAAAAAACCGTAGATTTCTCCTTCAGCAATTTGAAGATTGATACCACTTAAAATTTCTTCTTTATCAATTGTTTTAAAAACTTCTTTTATTTCAACAATATTTCTCATTTCTATCTCTCTTTCTATATCTAGCTTTAAACGCAAGAATTGTTCTCCCAGAGCATAAATATTAATTTATACAGTCTCTTTTTATAGAAATCATTAAGGAATTCTCACTTTCCTTCAATTAAACTCGGGTATGCTACTTGATACTAATATCTTGTCTTGAAATATCAAGAATTGAAAATGAAATAATCATTAAACTTATGAAACTTGCAAATATCAAAAAGAATAAGTTATCAGCAATATTATTAGATAAACTTCCTGGACTTACATTTGAAAGTAATGCTGCTAAACCAAGTCCTGTAAGCATTGTTATAGCTGTTGAATGCTTAATCATACCTAAAACAAATGGTAGTAACCCTATTAGTACTGTCGCAAACGTTATTCCAGCTAAGTTAATTAATTGACTAGCTACAGGGATATAACTAGATTCAGTTACAGCAGCCATGAATCTAATGAATAATTGAATCACTAAATGTGCAGAAAAATGGGCAATAAATGCTACTAGAATGACTGAAATAATTTTTCCCCATAGTAACTTTATTTTAGAAATAGGGTAAGAAAACAACTGAAAAATTGTTCTTCGTTTAAATTCATCAATAATAATCGTAGACAATAAAAAAGATTCAAAAATCAAAAATGCTGCTTTTGTAAATAAAGATGAAAACAATGAAGCTACAATTGCCCACCCTTCCCATTTACCAGTAATACTAATAACATTAGAATCCTGTCCAGTGAATTCTCCTAGTTTATTGTCAGTACCTAAACCCATAATAATGATTGCTGTAATACCTAACACTATAAATATAGTACACAACCAGGCTAAAAATAATTTAGATTTAGAAACTTTATTTAATTCAATTTTAATAAGCGACAACATAGATTATTTCCTCCAAAGCGTAAATAAAGAATAGACTATTCAGACTAATCTCGACAAATATTTAAAAATAAGCTTATTCTTCAAACAATGTTACTATACATACTATTGGTATGTATATACTGAAAACAAACATACCCATGGTATGTATAATAGATTTTTAATAACACACTTAAAGTATGTTATTTTTTAATTATAAATTATGTAAGATAATTTATTCAATTGATAATACATAAATAGAAATTAGTATTAACAAGAATCTCATGCGATGACTTAATTACTATTTTTTTAAGTGATCGAATAAGTTGAAAATCACCTCCATCATTTCATCAGAAATTAACTGTACCCCTAGACCTTCAAAAGTAAGTTTAATGAAATTCATTTTGCGCTTTAATTCTACTAATGAAAAAACGGAAATTTGAAAACCAATCCAAATATTTAGTGTTAAAACAATTAAATCTGCTAGCTCTTCTGGATATTCTGTTTTAATAGACCCATCTTCAACTCCTTCGTAAACTTTTTCTCTAATTTCGGGTAAAAAATCAGAAAATAGACCTAGATACTGCTCCCCTAACAAACGTGGACTTCTTAGCATGATTGAGGCAGAGTATACTAGCCTTTGGTGTTCAAAATTAGAGAAAGAGTCCATCAAAGAATTTTGTATCTTTTCTAATCCAGTATTTCCTCTCCAATTATAATTTAAAATTTCTTGATTATTTTCGCTAACGATTGTTTGAAGTATATCATATTTAGACTCAAAATGATGATAGATAACACCTTTTGTTAATCCACCTAAGCCATCTATGATATCTTGGATTGACGTATTATCGAATCCTTTTTCTAAAAATAAGTTTTTAGAGACCTCTAGTATTTTTTTTCTAGTTTCATGTGAGTTTCTATTCCTTGCCATTTTAGTCCCTTTCTATCATACCAATGGTATGTAATTCTATTGTAGTGGAAGTAACTAATAATGTCAAGTTCTTTATAGGAAAATGCAAAAAAGCCTTAAAATCAAGGCTTTTGATTATCCCTTTCGTTACAAGGTTTTTACGCTTTTACAAGCAAAGCTACACACTCCACGTGGTGCGTTTGAGGAAACAAATCCACCGGCTGGACTTTCTTCAGTTCATATCCTAACTCTTGATAGAGTTTGATATCACGCGCCATGGTTGCGACATTGCAAGAGATATAGGCAATGCGGTCTGCTCCTGTTTGAGCACTTGCCTTGATAAAGCTTTCGGTCAAACCCTTGCGTGGTGGGTCGACCAAGATAACGGTTGGTTGAATACCTTCCTTGAGCCAATTCTTCATAGCATTTTCAGCTGTGTCACATACATAGTGGGCGTTTGAGATATTGTTTAGTCGGGCATTCTTTTTGCTATTCTCTACTGCTTCTGGAATCACTTCAACACCATAGACTTCCTTGACATGCTTGGCAACGGATAATCCAATCGTTCCAATCCCAGAATAAGCGTCAATCACCACATCATCTTCTCTTAACTCCGCAAAGTCAATAGCTGTTTGATAAAGTTTTTCTGCCATTTCTGTATTGACCTGGTAAAAGGCTGGCCCAGATATTTGAAAGTCATTTCCCAACATCTGATCCGTAATATAGTCTTGACCATAAAGAGTCTTCCACTCCTTGCCGAAAATCGCATTGGTATTTCGGTCATTGATATTTTGCATGACAGACACAATCTCTGAGAACTGCTTGATAAGTTGTTCAATCAACTGTTCCACTCGGAAAATTTTAGGACGTGTAGTCACTAAGATAACCATGATTTGTCCGGAATAGTGCCCGCGACGCACCATAAGATTCCGAATCAAGCCAGACTGTTCCTTTTCATCATAAGGTTTCAAATCATAGCGACGAAGCAAATCTCGAAGAACTACCACAACTTGGTCAATGACAGGATCCTGGATGAAGAAATCTTCAAGGGGCATAAGGTCGTGCGAATTTTTACGGAAAAAACCAGTTTCCAGGACACCATTCACTCGACGAACGGGCACCTGGGCCTTATTTCGATACTGGATTGGATGTTCCATACCAAGTGTTTCAGCAACCTCTACATCTCTAATGCAAGCAATCTTGTAGAGACTGTCTTTGACTTGTTTGGTTTTAAAATTGAGCTGCTCTGGATAGGCAAGATGCCCCAAATCAGCGATACCTGAGCGTAGATAAGCTAGGTCAAGGTCTTGGTTACGATGCGGAGAATGTGTAAGGTATTCTTCAACTTTCCCGTAGCCAATCTTTTTATTGACCTTAAGGACTCGCATGAGGATTTTCTCAGTTGGTAGAGCATTTTCTACAAAGAAAACCAAACCTTCTACCTTAGCAACTCCAGCACCTTCATGGGTCAAATCGACAATTTCAACTTCTACAATATCATTTTTCTTTAGCATATTTTTCACTTTCTATCGGCCGACAAAAAAAGACGGCAACATTTCTGTTACCATCTATTATATCATGAAATGACCTAAGCACCAAAACTCTTGAAAAAGTTGACAATGGCTTGCCAAAGGGAGCTAAAGAAGTTACCCCCGTCTTCTAGCGCTTTATTGGCATCAAAGTTGAGGTTGATATTTTTAAAACTATCTCCAGCTTGAGAGACAATGCTTTCCTTGAGGTCATTTAGGGTTTTAGTGAAATCAGCATTATTCAAGATGTCGCTCTTTGAGAGATTAAGGGCAAAATTGATGATGATGTTGACCTGGTTTCCTGTTATAACCTGATCAAGTTTGTAGTTTTTTAGTGTGTCTTCAACGATTTTGCGAACATCTTCTTCTGTCAGATTGCCTTTTGCTTCTTTTGCCTTTGCGATTCCTGCCTTGATATCTGCCAAAGCGACATTGAGTTTATTGGCATCGTAGCCTGATTTGTCCTTGTTTTCAGCATTAATATCGGATAAGGCTTTTAGCTCCTCTTGGGCCAAGTCTTTATTGGCTTGCGGTACTTTAGCACCATTGGCCTCTAACGAGTAGTAAATCCCTGCAAGGGCGCTCTCACCTGTAACTGGAATAGGAGCTGCAACTGTGATTTTTGCATGCTCCACTCCCAGCGTCACTGCTGCGTTACGGTACATATCTTGCGTCACCTTGGTGATATTTTCAGGCGTTTCAATCTTGACCTCTAGAGGCGACTTATCACCTAGCTTTTGAATCTTGGCTGATGAATAGAGCTGTAGGCTAGCATCATTAGCCACATTCATGATTTTCGAATAGATATCAGGTGTCATAGTTTTGATATCTTTGGTGTCTTTTGATGCATCATAGCCAAGTTTGCTAAGAGTTTGATTTTTCTGGTCTTCAGATAGAGAAGAACCTAGAACGTATTCTGGTTGAACATAGGTTTCATCGATTACTTTTTGAACATCGGTTGCTGCATGGACACTCGTCATAGCTGTTGCGGCCCACAAAACTGCAGCACTTGTTAGAAAGAATTTCTTTCTCATGGGATATTCCCTCCTTTACCTTTCTAGGGTAATAAAACAATCTTAAAGAAAGCTTATAGTGAAAAACACCTGGTCAAACCAGATGCTTAAAAGAAATTAAAGAATTTCATAATATAGAGATTAAATCGTACCTGTCTCGAGTAGTAAT
>NZ_KQ970235.1:703615-717398 GCF_001579025.1 Streptococcus oralis | reverse complement strand
AATTTCCACCATTTTCATAGAGTTCGGCACCATGAAAGATAGAAATAGGGTTGATATAGGTGTAGGTCTTCCCAGTAGTATTACCAAGGATTGGAGCAACCGTTTCTCGGGAGTAACGCTTGGCTAGGGCTAGAGTATTTTCCTTGCCATTTTGAGCGATAAAGTCGATATAGGCAGGTCCAAAATTATAGGCTTGAACGGCGGTCCAGACATCTACTCCTTTGCTCTGTGCCAAATAGAGGTTATCTGTTAAAGTCTGTACCCCTTGGCGAATACTAGAGGCATCGTCTTTGATGGTATTGGTAGCGCCACTAGCAGACTCACTAGACTGCATGACATCCCGCTCTTTACCCTTCGTTTCGGTATAAATCATGGCGAGCACCAACTCTTCATTGGCTGGAGTATCTCTTTCGCTCAAGATTTCTCGAACCATGGGTTGGTAGGTCATGACTTGTTTAACATCCTGATGGATATGGTAAGCTTTGTATCCTGCGAAAAGGAAGACTGCTAGCACAAGCACTCTTCTTATAAATTTAAACATTATTTACTTTGAATATCCTCGATATTTTTGATTAAGATAGAATAGGTTCCATTGTCATTTTGGATAAACTCAACAGACTCGGCGTCTTGATAGACGTTATTGGGAACGATGAGTTCAATTCCGTTTGACAAGGAAAGTTTTTGGTTTTCAAATTTCTTGAGCTGACGACTGGCATCAATTTCATCGAACTGGACTGGTTCTGGTACGGCTTCCTTGACTTGGTCAATAAAGCTCAAACGAGCCGTCAGATTGTTGTCAAAAAGGTCATTAGCCAATTTCTCGGGTGACAATTCATTGCTTTCTTCAAGATTGTTGAAAATCGCTGATTTGACCTTGGATTGGAATTGAAAATCATCTGTGTTAAAGGACTCTGCAATTCTCTGAGCCGTTTTTTCCAGTTCCTTGATGGATTTTTTTGGCGAAATCTTAGGAGCGACAGCTAGGAGATTTTCTGAAAAGTAATTCAAGAAAGTCCCATTATACTTGATGCGTTTTTCGATGAGATGGTACTTGCGACTTTGAAGATTGACCACCAAAGCCTCATCAGCCCCCGTTCCAAAGCCAGGCAGGTTATTCTGAGTCAGCTTGATTGGATTATCAACTTCTCCACCGAGGTGGGTCAAGGTCTCACGTAGAGCAATTCGCAAGAAAGCGAAATGCTCAACGCTTTCTTTAGAAAACTGAACAAAAACCAAGTCATTGGTCTTGAGATTTTCAGAAATGCTAAACTCCTCTTTCCAGAGATTAGCCAGTGTTACTGATGTCTCCAACAAATCATCCGTGATATGATTGAAGAAGGGATTTTCTTCTTCGAAAATCCCAGTCTTAGCTTCATCTGAATACACACGTTCGATTTTTTTGCGCAGGTATTCTTCGATTTTTGGAGTGATATTGAGAAATTTATCCGCTAGAAACAGCTCGGTATCATCTGGGCTGAACTGATGGATAATGGCTTTCTTAATATAAATGTCCATAAAAGTATTAGTCCTCGTATAGTGGGAAGGCATCTGTTAATGCTTTGACTTCACTTCTCACTTCTTCTAAGACAGCCTCATTTTCTGCATTTTTAAGAGTTTTAATGATAAGTTCAGCCACTTTACGGCTTTCTTCTTCACCAAATCCACGTGCAGTGATGGCTGCAGATCCGATACGAATACCACTTGTCTTGAATGGTGACAAGGTTTCGTATGGAATTGAGTTTTTATTTAGGGTAATATTGACTTCATCCAGCAAGTTTTGAGCAACTTTTCCGTTTTCTACAACCTTAGTCACATCAACAAGGAAGAGGTGGTTTTCAGTTCCACCAGAAATGATACGGAAATCAGGGTCTTGCGAGAAGACTTCAACCATAGCCTTGCTGTTTTTGATGACATTAGCAGCATATTCCTTGAAGGCTGGATCCAAAACTTCTTTGAATGAGACAGCCTTAGCCGCCACAACATGCTCCAAAGGACCACCCTGAATACCAGGGAAAATAGCTGAGTTGATTTTCTTAGCTAGGTCCTCATCATTTGTCAAAATCAAACCACCACGCGGTCCACGAAGAGTTTTGTGGGTCGTTGTTGTAGTGATATGAGCGTATGGTACTGGGCTTGGATGAAGTCCAGCTGCAACCAAACCAGCGATATGAGCCATATCGACCATGAGCTTAGCACCAACGGCATCTGCGATTTCACGGAATTTTGAGAAGTCGATAATTTGAGAATAGGCTGAAGCACCCGCTACAATTAGTTTTGGTTTTACTTCTTGCGCTTGTTTCAAGATAGCATCAAAGTCCAAGAGTTCCGTTTCAGGATCAACACTGTAAGAAACAAAGTTGTAGGTTTGACCAGAGAAGCTAACTGGAGCTCCGTGGGTCAAGTGTCCACCTGCTGCCAAATCCATTCCCATTACAGTGTCACCAGGCTCAATCAAAGCCATATATGCTGCACAGTTGGCTTGGCTTCCTGAGTGAGGTTGGACATTGGCGAATTTAGCACCGAAAATTTCTTTTGCACGTTCAATAGCTAAAGTTTCTACCACGTCTACTACATCAGTTCCACCATAATAACGGCGTCCTGGGTAACCCTCGGCATATTTGTTTGTCAAGATAGACCCTTGAGCTGCCATAACAGCCTTGGAAACCACGTTTTCCGAAGCAATCAACTCGATATTGTTTTGTTGGCGTTCTTCTTCTTTGGCAATAGCATTCCAGAGATCAGCATCGTATGCTTTAAAATCGTCTTTGTCAAAAATCATAGGTCTTCTCCTTTATAGTGTGACTGGTCCTTTAGTTTATTTTTCAATAAGAAAATAAACTAAAAGATGCGAATAAACCGTTTCTGCACTTTATCACAAGTATAACCAACTTTTTCATAAAATGCATGAGCTCCCAGACGATGATCAGCAGAGTTTAAGCGGATAAACCCATAACCCCGTCTTTTTGCTTCTTGATCCAACCCTTGCAGTAAGCTTTTACCGATACCTCGTCCTTGTGCTTGAGGCGAAACTGCTAAGCCTAAAATATTAAATCCAGCTTTGGAATAGAGGGATTCGTAAACCTCGGCATGGACATATCCAAGTAGGATATGACTAACTGCATCCTCATAACCAAGTAGGAAATGATGGGAATCCTGAGATAATTTAGCTAGTTGACTAGCTGTGTCCTCTGGACTAAAAGAATAGCCCAAAGCCTCTTGGTTAATCTCACATATAGCATTCACATCTGTTTCTTGCAAATCTCTGAGCATCTCATTCCTCCTCAAAAGAAATCTCTGGCAACCGAGCAAGAATATCTTCTCGCTTAATCGCCCCTTGGCGTAAGATTTTCACCTCGTCTCCAGACAAATCCAAAATAGTCGAATCCTGTCCAGTTAGAAAAGCGTCGTCCTCCAGCCCCAAAACCTCTTGGTCAAAATCCTCTAGAATTTGAGCAAAGGTCACTCCACTCGCCTGACCCGAGATATTGGCAGACGGCCCAATCAAGGGTCCTGTCTCTCGAATCAAATCCAGTGTAATGGGGTGACTCGGCATCCGAAATCCGACAGTTGCAAGACCAGAGTTGACCCAATAGGGAACTCGGTCATTGGCTTCGAGGATAATGGTCAAGGGACCCGGTAAAAAGGCCTCTACAAGCTTTTGTAGATAAGTTGGCTGATTCTTTGAAAAGTGCAAGATGTCCTCTAGAGAAGCGACATTAAGATTGAGCGCCTTTTCTCTAGGACGACGTTTTAGTTGGTAAACATGGTCGACAGCTTTTTCATCTAAGGCCTTAGCAAAGAGACCATAAACTGTCTCGGTAGGTAAAACGACTGCCCCGCCCTTTTCCAACTCTTGTCTAATCCTGTCCATCATCAACTACAACCATCCTATCTTGACCAAATTGGTCCTTGAGTGTTCGTACTCGTTTTTCAGGAAGATGTTTCCTAAAAAGCGCAGGAACACTTTGACCTTGCTTGTATCCAATTTCAAGGTAAATCTTACCACCATCTGTGAGATAGTCTTTTGCATCTTCCGCAATTCTGCGGTAAATAGCTAGGCCATCCTCATCTGCAAAGAGAGCTAGATGAGGCTCTGAATGCAAAACATTCAAACCAACCTCTGACTCATCTTCACGAGAGATATAGGGTGGATTGGATACAATTATATCATATTTTTCAGAAATTTCTGCAAAACAATCAGATTTTTTAAAAAATATATTAAGATTTTGATTTCTAGCATTCTCTGATGCAAGCTCTAAGGCGTCTTGGGAAATATCTGCTGCTGTCACTGACCAATCTGGTCTGTTTTTTGCTAATCCAAGGGCTATGGCGCCACTTCCAGTCCCGATATCTAGGACCTTAAGATTTTCCTCAGGATTTTCAGCTAGGATAAGTTCCACCAACTCTTCTGTTTCTGGACGAGGAATCAAAACCCGCTCATCCACTTTTAACTGCATTCCAAAGAAATCTGCGTGACCAATGATATACTGAGCTGGTTTGTGAACCGCTAACTGCTGGTAAATTTCTTCTACAAATTGTTTTTCATCCTCTGTTACCTCTTGTTGAAGAGCAAAAACAAAGTCCGTAAAAGCGAGATTTTTTAAGCTACGATAGACAAAAGAGAGGCTTTCTGCTTCCTCTCCTTCTCTTATCAACGCTTCTTCAAAATCTGAAAATAATTGAGCTAATTTCATTATTTGTTTAATTCTTCTAATTTTTGTGTTTGGTCATAGAGCACCAAGGCGTCCACAACTTCATCCAATTTACCAGATAAAATCGTATCTAGTTTTTGGAGGGTCAAACCGATACGGTGGTCTGTGACACGGTTTTGAGGGAAATTATAAGTACGGATACGTTCTGAACGGTCACCAGTACCGATAGTAGACTTACGTTCAGCGTCTTGTTCATCCTGTGCAATTTGTGCAAAGTGGTCAGCAACACGCGCACGGATGATTTTCATGGCCTTCTCACGGTTTTTCTGCTGGGTACGTTCTTCCTGCATCTCAACCTTGATATTAGTTGGCAAGTGAACGATACGCACGGCAGTCGCAACCTTATTGACGTTCTGACCACCAGCACCTGATGCGTGGTAGATATCAACACGAAGGTCTTTTGGATCAATGTCGTATTCTACTTCTTCCACTTCAGGCATGACAAGAACTGTCGCTGTCGAAGTGTGTACACGCCCTTGGCTCTCTGTTACAGGGACACGTTGCACACGGTGGGCACCTGATTCGTACTTAAGCTTAGAATATACAGATTGACCCGAAACCATGGCAACCACTTCTTTGAAACCACCGACACCATTCATAGAAGCTTCCATGACTTCAAAACGCCAGCCTTGTGCTTCCGCATACTTTTGGTACATAGTTAGAAGGTCTCCGGCGAAAAGTGCCGCTTCGTCACCACCAGCCGCTCCACGGATTTCAAGGATGATGTTCTTGTCGTCATTAGGATCTTTTGGAAGGAGCAAAATTTTCAATTTTTCTTCATACTCTTCTTTTTCAGCCTTGGCATCTTTGAGCTCTTGCTTGGCCATTTCTTCCAAGTCCGCATCTCCACCTGATTCTTTAATCATCTCTTCGGCATCGACGATGTTTTGAAGGACTTGTTTGTACTCACGGTAGGCTGTTACTGTGTCACGAGTTGAAGCCTCTTCTTTTGAAAGCTCCATGAAACGTTTGGTGTCTGAAACGACATCAGGGTCACTCAGCAATTCTCCTAATTCTTCATATCGGTCTTCTACAGCTTGTAGTTGATCATAGATGTTCATTTTTTCTCCTTATTTCTCAATTGTTAAATCATAGATTGCTACTACTTCGTTCTCAAATATTTCCCCAGTTTCTTTAAATCCATAACTGAGGTAACAAGATCTTGCATGTTCATTTTCTGGTTCATAAGACAACCAAAGTTTATTGCCTAAACCTGCTGGCGCTGTCTGAACATAGTCCTGCACTTTATCCATAATTGGTTTAAAATATCCTTGATTTTGAAAATTCTTATCAATCATAAAACGAAATAGTAAATAATTTCCACTACTAATTCCGATCTTTTTATCATAAGCTATCATCACAAAACCTATAATTGCATCATTATCATAAACTGCCAATGGAGCTACAAAATCTCCATTTTTAGTGTAGACATATGCTTCAGCTAAACTAATTGCGTTGGTTGCAATGAATTGTTTTTGATATTCCTTGACATCCAAATTCAAAACATCAAAATAATTTCCCATTGTAACATCTCTTAGTTCAATTGTCATAGTTATGCTCCTTGTTAGATGCTATCATTGGCGCAAAATAATGTTTCCGGCAGACTGAGATATAGGTTTCATTTCCACCGATCTGAATTTGTTCTCCATCATAGACTGGCACACCATCCTGCGTACGCAACACCATAGTCGCCTTTTTCTTACAATACTGACAGATGGTCTTGATTTCTTCAATCTTGTCTGCTAAGAGCAAGAGGTATTTTGAACCTTCGAACAATTCATTACGAAAGTCATTCTTCAAACCAAAAGCCATGACAGGTATGTCTAACTCATCAACAACACGAGCTAGGTCGTAAACATGGTGACGCTTAAGAAACTGGGCCTCATCGACCAACACACAGTAAGGTTTTTCAGGTAAGTCTCGGATATAGCCGAAGATATCTGTCGTTTCCTCAATCGCAATGGCTGGGCGTTTCATGCCGATTCGACTCGACACATAGCCAACACCGTCACGCGTATCCAGAGCAGAAGTCATAATCACAACTCCCTTTCCTTGCTCCTCGTAGTTATAGGCCACCTTGAGAATCTCAATCGTCTTACCAGAGTTCATGGTCCCATAACGATAATACAACTGTGCCATGCTATTATTTCACGTCCATTTCTAAATTTTTGCTACATTCTAGTATATCATAATTTTCTGAAGCTTTAAACGGCAAAATGTGGTAAAATAGAAGAAATCAAAAACTAGTGGAGGAAGCTATTATGCCATTTGTACGCATCGATTTATTTGAAGGTCGCACGCTCGAGCAAAAGAAAACTCTTGCTAAGGAAGTAACGGAGGCTGTTGTCCGCAACACTGGAGCCCCTCAATCAGCCGTACATGTCATCATCAACGACATGCCAGAAGGAACTTACTTCCCACAAGGTAAAATGCGCACCAAATAAACTAGCTTAAGCAGAATTGCTTAGGCTTTTTCAATCTCCAAGTAGCACCCATTGAAGAAATAGTCTAATTTTGTTACAATTTGAAGAGATGCTTGGATACATATCCTAAGAAAAGAAATACAAAAGGAATTAGTATGATTACACGTGAATTTGATACCATCGCTGCTATCTCTACTCCACTAGGTGAAGGAGCCATTGGTATTGTCCGCTTGAGCGGAACTGACAGTTTTGCCATTGCGCAAAAGATTTTTAAAGGAAAAGACTTGAGCAAGGTCGCTAGCCATACCCTTAACTACGGTCACATTGTTGACCCTTTGACTGGTAAAGTTATGGATGAGGTTATGGTTGGAGCTATGAAGTCTCCAAAGACCTTCACTCGTGAGGATATTATCGAGATTAACACCCACGGCGGGATTGCGGTAACCAATGAAATTCTCCAACTAGCTATCCGTGAAGGAGCTCGATTGGCTGAACCGGGTGAATTTACCAAGCGTGCCTTTCTAAACGGTCGTGTGGACTTAACACAGGCTGAGGCGGTGATGGACATCATCCGTGCCAAGACTGACAAGGCTATGAACATTGCTGTCAAACAACTAGATGGTTCCCTTTCTGATCTTATCAATAATACTCGCCAAGAAATCCTCAATACGCTTGCCCAAGTTGAGGTCAATATCGACTATCCTGAGTATGACGATGTTGAGGAAGCCACTACTGCAGTCGTCCGTGAGAAAACTATGGAGTTTGAGCAATTGCTAACCAATCTCCTTAGAACAGCTCGTCGTGGTAAAATCCTTCGTGAGGGAATTTCAACTGCCATTATCGGCCGTCCCAATGTTGGGAAATCCAGTCTTCTCAATAATCTCCTTCGTGAAGACAAGGCTATTGTAACAGATATCGCTGGTACGACACGAGATGTTATCGAAGAATACGTCAACATTAACGGGGTTCCTCTCAAATTGATTGATACAGCCGGTATCCGGGAAACAGATGATATCGTGGAACAAATCGGTGTCGAGCGTTCTAGAAGAGCCCTCAAGGAAGCTGACTTGGTACTACTAGTACTAAATGCCAGCGAACCACTAACAGCACAAGACAGACAACTTTTAGACATCAGTCAAGATACCAACCGCATTATTCTACTTAATAAAACTGATCTTCCTGAAGCGATTGAAACTTCGGAACTACCAGAAGATATCATCCGTATTTCAGTTCTTAAAAATCAAAACATTGATAAAATCGAAGAGCGTATTAACGACCTCTTCTTTGAAAATGCTGGCTTGGTTGAGCAAGATGCTACTTACTTGTCAAATGCCCGTCATATTTCCTTGATTGAAAAGGCCGTTGAAAGCCTACAAGCTGTTAACCAAGGTCTGGAACTGGGGATGCCAGTTGATTTGCTTCAAGTTGACTTGACTCGTACTTGGGAAATTCTCGGTGAAATCACTGGAGATGCCGCACCTGATGAACTCATCACCCAACTCTTTAGCCAATTCTGTTTAGGAAAATAAGAAAAATCCATGATCGTTCTTGCGGTCATGGGTTTTATTGTCTTTATTAGTAATCTGGTCTAAGGACACCTGTTACAGTTGCCTTAGTTGCTTCGTAGTCACCATCTACGACAACTTTGATAATGCGTTTAGCATCTTCTTCTGGTGCTGGAACTAGAGGTAATCGAGTTGGACCAGCTTCAAATCCCATGTAGTTCAAAACTGCCTTAACAGGTGCAGGACTTGGGTAAGAGAAGAGGGCATTGACTTTAGGGATGAATTTACGTTGAATAGCTGCAGCTTTTTTCATATCGCTTTCTTCAATGGCAGTGAACATCTCGTGCATCTCATCTCCATTTGTATGGGAGGCAACAGAAATAACCCCATCCGCACCAAGATTCATAGCATGGAAAGCGTCTCCATCTTCACCAGTATAGATCAAGAACTCTTCTGGCTTGTGCTCAATCAAGTAAGCCATATTTGCCAAGCTGGTACATTCTTTGACACCGATGATATTTGGATGGTCAGCCAAGCGAAGCATGGTTTCTGGAGTTAATTCCACTACTACACGCCCTGGAATGTTATAGATGATAATAGGCAAGTCAGAAGCATCTGCAATCGCTTTAAAGTGCTGATACATGCCTTCTTGAGAAGGTTTGTTGTAGTATGGTACGATAGCAAGCCCAGCAGCGAAGCCACCAAAGTCTGCTACTTCTTTGACAAACTCGATCGAGTCACGCGTATCATTGGTACCTACACCCGCAATCAAAGGAACACGTCCATTGACAATCTTTTGTACAGCCGCAAAGAGTTCCAACTCTTCATCGTGGGTCAAAGTTGGACTCTCAGCAGTCGTTCCAGCTAGAAGAATGCCATCTGTATGATGGGTCAATAAATGCTCAATCAAGGCTGGAATGGCATCAAAGTTGATGGAACCATCCTCATGGAAAGGGGTAATAAAGGCTGTGATGATTTTACACTCTTTTAAATCTTGATAAGACATGAGAAACACCTCTCTATTTCAAAGAAGGAGTTCATCTGAACTCCTAAACGATATGACTATTTTAATTCAAATTTCAACTCAGCTGTTGGACGAACCAAGCCACGTTCGTGAAGCGTTTCTGCAATCTGAACTGAGTTCCAAGCAGCACCTTTGAGAAGGTTATCTGAAACAACCCACATGTGGATTCCTTTTTCAGCATCCAAGTCTTTACGGATACGACCAACAAAGGTATCACGTGAACCAACTGCATTGATGGCTTGTGGATAGATTTGATGAGCTACATCATCTTCAAGAACTGCACCTGGAAAGGCTGCGATAGCTGCTTTCACTTCTTCGATTGGAGCCACTTCTTTTGTTTCAATATAAACTGACTCAGAGTGAGCTGACAAAACTGGAATACGAACACAGGTTGCAGACACTGCGATGCTATCATCTTCCATGATTTTCTTCGTTTCCTTGGTCATCTTCATCTCTTCGTAAGTGTAATCATTGTCCGTGAAGACATCGATTTGCGGAAGAGCGTTAAAAGCGATAGGATAGTGTTTCTTGTCACCACCTGAAGGCAAGATTTCTGCATGCAAATCACGTGGATTTACACCGTCATTCAAGACTTCACGAAGTTCACGTTGTGTCTCAAGAATCGCTCCCATACCAGCACCTGAGACCGCTTGGTAAGTTGAAACGATGATACGGTCCAAGCCCCATTTTTGACGAACAGGCTCAAGAGCCACCATCATTTGGATTGTTGAACAGTTAGGGCAGGCAATGATTCCGTTGTGGGCATCAAGTGCATGAGCATTGACCTCTGGAACAACCAAGGGTACATCTGGGTTTTGACGGAAATAAGATGTATTATCCACTACTACCGCTCCAGCTTGAACTGCGTATGGTGCATACTTAGCTGATGTCGAACCACCTGCTGAAAAGAGAGCAATGTCAACTCCTTCAAAAGCAGTTTCAGTCGTTTCTTCAATCGTAATATCTTGGTCTTTAAATTTCAAAGTCTTGCCTGCTGAACGTGCAGAAGCAAGGTAACGAATTTTATCGATTGGAAGTGTTGATTCTTCCAACATTTTTATCATCTGAGCTCCGACAGCACCTGTCGCGCCGACTACAGCAACTGTATATCCCATAAACAACCTCTTTCGGAATTTTCTAAAAATTTCTATAATAGATGTATTATACTACTTTTTCCAGAAATTGAAAAGCATTTTTGGGTTATATTTTCTGAAAATTAAAAATCCCTAGTCATTGACCAGGGACTAAGAGGCATCTTCATGTGATGAGCAGGTTCACACAACTCATCAAGGTCCGCTCCTGCGTTATGACCTCCTTATGCTCAATAGTAGTCCGAAGACTACCCATCGACTCATCGCAGGTTTTATTCTACTATGCTTTGCTGACTTTGTCAAGGCTAATGCGGGGGAAATATAAAAAACTCTCGAATATCAAGAGTTTTCTTGTCTATCTAATGCTAATTGCCGGGATTGAACCGGCGACCTCATCCTTACCATGGATGCGCTCTGCCAACTGAGCTAAATCAGCTTACCTAAAAAGTATACTATAGTTCTATGCTCTTGTCAAGCGCTCTCTTTTAAATTTCTGAAATGAAAAAAGCTAGATCTATCAAGAATCTAGCTTATAAACTTCTTATTTTGTTAGATCGATTCGCTGTCCTAGTTTTCCGATTAGGATTGCACCAACGATAAGCGATGCAAACTCTCCAATCCCTGTAGAAAACCAAGTAAAGAAGAATGGAGCTTCAGCAACGATATGAAGTTCTGCTGCAATGGTAATCATTGAAATTGAGAATAGGATTGAAAATAAGAAATGATCTTTTCGAATCAAACCATTGAACAAATAGTCTTTCTTATACTTGCTAAAGAGCCAAACACCTAGACTAAGGAAAACTAGAGTAGATCCCCCGCCGACAAAGACATCAATTATGCCAAAACTAAAGAAATTAGCAATCATACAACCTATCGTCACACCGATGATGTATTTAGGATTGTAAAAAGCCAAAAAATTCATCATCTCAGAAATACGGAACTGGTAAGCACCATAGCTAATGGCATTCAGTGGTGGGGTAATGGTCAAAACCACATAGATAGCAGCAACGATAGCAATATCTGCCATGTCACGAACAGTTAATTTTTTCATGTTTTCTCCTTTAGCGGTTTCCCGCGTAAAATATGCTTGGTGAAAGAAGCTAAGCACCAAGGGTTGATTGAATCAACCTTACCAGTATAGCACAATATATGACTTTATGCTATACTAAAATCATGAAAAATCAAATAAAAGCTTTCTTTGATAATGAAATCCTTGCCTATCTATTTTTTGGTGGCGCTACTACTTTGGTTTCTATTGTATCTCGTTTACTTATTTACCATATCAGCCACCAGGAAATCCTCGCAACTGCCCTCGCAAATATTATCGGGATTCTCTTCGCCTTTCTCACAAATGATACAATCGTCTTTAAACAAGAGAGAAGGAATTGGCCAATTCGACTAGTTAAATTTTTCTTAGCTCGTCTCTCTACTCTTGGTCTGGACCTTCTTTTAACTTATATCTTTGTTACAACTTTTCCTGATATTATTGGCCAGTTTGTTGAATTTAATATAGATAGGGTTAATACGATTGAAACTATCCTAACACAAATTTTGATCATCATTTTAAACTACATTTTCAGTAAAATCTATATTTTTAAAGGGAACAACTGACCACTTTGAGCGTTCAAGTTGCTTTTTGTCACATTTTAGGATATAATAAATTAGAAAATTAGGAAAGGAATTTATGAAAATGTTAAAGGATCTTAAAGAATTCTTGCTTCGTGGTAATGTCGTTGACCTTGCTGTCGGTGTAATCATTGCCTCTGCTTTTGGTGCTATCGTTACTTCATTTGTTAATGATATCATCACTCCACTTCTATTGAACCCGGCTTTGAAAGCTGCGAACGTTGAACGTATCGCTGAACTTTCATGGAATGGTGTTGGTTATGGTAGCTTCTTGAGCGCTGTTATCAACTTCCTCGTTGTGGGTACAGTTCTCTTCTTTGTTATCAAGGGTATTGAAAAAGCTCAAAACCTTCGTAAGAAAGAGGAAGTGGTTGAGGAAGCACCTGCTGCTCCAACTGAACTTGAAGTTCTTCAAGAAATCAAAGCTCTTCTTGAGAAAAAATAAAACAGATAAAGGATCTAGCTTAAAGCTAAATCCTTTTTCTTTACTCTTTTGGTAACTTCCCAGCCTTTTCGAGCATTTTCTTAATCAAGTAAGGCATCTTCACATTTTCACGGCCTTTTTTCTCAATGAGTTTTTTGACAAATTCTGGCATCTGAAGATCGTTTGTCTCCTCCATGATGTCCTTGGTAGTTGCCGAAGGTGCTAACTCATCAAAGGTTTCTTCTTCTGGGAGAAAAGCTTTAAATTCTTTGTTTTCGTTGGCTCGTACAGTAGCAACTAAAGCGTCAATTAAACGTCTATCCGCATTGGGCATAGGTGGGCGATGATAAGTAATACCTAATTCTTGACACAAATCATAACATTCCACATCATTATCAAACAAGACTTCGATGTGCTCACTGATAAAGCTAATCGGGACAAAAATATAATGCTCGGGATGTTGCGTTTGTTCTCGTAAGTATTCTAAGACATCTGGCTTGATCCAAGGGATTCCAATATCGCTTTCGCTCTGCCAAGTATTGGTATACTGGTCGGTTGTTAGGCCGAGTTGTTCAGCGATTAGCTTGCTATTATCGAAAATCTGATCGATATAAGGATCTCCATAGTCCAAAGCAAAAATGGGAACACTGTGTGCTGAAAAGATTACCTTGAAAGATTCTTCTCCCACCTGATTTCGTAAAATTTTTCTAATCTCATCTGTCCAGAAGTCCAGCAAAGACTGTTGTTGATACCAGTCCTTAATTACTAAAAATCGGATCTGCTGACTTTCCAAAAACTTTTCATACCCCATGACTGAGTAAAAGGAATAATGAGGTTCCAAAATCAAGCAGATACATTCTTCAACACCATCAGCCTCCATCTGCTTGATCACGTCTGGAATAAAGGGCCGAGAAAACTTGTTGGCAAAGTAGATACCGTACTCCTCCCCTAATCGTTCTCTTACTAAAGCAACTTCTT
>NZ_KQ970235.1:693721-703595 GCF_001579025.1 Streptococcus oralis | reverse complement strand
AGCAACTTCTTCCCTTGTAATCCGCTGCAAAGGCGTCCCACCGATAAGGACATAGTTGTCATAGAGAGTCTGAATCTCGTGGTCTTGGGGTCTAACTCCACGACGAATGTTTGTAAAAAATTCTGCTACTCCTTCAAAATTAATCTCCTCTGGAGATCCAAAGGTCATCATTAATATAGCTTTTTTCATGTTATCATCCTTATGATATTATTTTCACTATCTATTCTATCATGAAAGAAAAAAATAGTAAACGCTTCCGACGTCTACTATTTCTTTTGTTCTTTTGTCTTTCTATCTCGCCTTATGATTAGGATGATAACGACAAGGAGTAAAATAACGATAATCAGGAGAAGAAAGGCAAGGATATAAATCCAATGCGTTGGTAGACCTTGATCGAAATACCGCGTCCCTACAGCTTCTCCACTTTTATCTTGAGCTGCTTTTGCTGGCGTATCCGTTATTTTAGCTAAGAGGATATGTCGTCCGTTGGTAATATTAAGGAAACAGGTGCTTAATAAAACAATCTTGTCCGTTGAAGTCAGCGAAACATCTCGCTTGTACTTGGCTTTACTTAGCAAATATTGATAGTAAGCCTGGTGTTCCTCGTCGTTGGAACTCAAGGTTCGGTAAATCTCCGTGTCATATGCATCTACTTCTAAAATCCCAAATATCTCAAGACCACGTTCACGACCATTGTAGTAGATAGAACCATAGCGATGCTTTTCAAAAAAATCTTGATCCGCAAATTTTTGAATCTCCCCAAACATAGCACCAGAAGCCATGGAGTGACCGTATATGATGGTGTTAAAGTCAGTAAAGTTGGGATTGAAACGATAGTCTAGGAATATAGAACCTGACACAGTATAATCGCCAAAGGCATTGCGGTCAAGGTATTTGACATTGTCCTGACTCTGCAAGAGGGGATAGTCTACCTTGGTCCCATCGAGGCTAATCCAACCACAAACATCCTTGTTGAGATGCTGCAAGGTTTCAAAGCCCGTACTGCTGGCATCTTTTTCAATGGGATTATAATGATCGTAGTCACTCGCAAGGACTCCATCAGCTGTAAAAAGACAGAAAAAAGCTAGAAAGAGGGATAGAATGACCTTTATGGCTTTGCGACTTGTACTTATTTTCATATTTCCTTCTTTCTCCTTTCTAGCCTTGAAAATAAAAGAGCAAGAGAGACTGTCCCTTTCTCTTTTATTGGTAGTTTAGTCAGTAATGGTATCTGCTCCTTCTTCCTTTGCTTCTCTTCTACGACGCAAGATCAAGTAGAGAATGATGAGCAAGAAGATCAATAGCAAGAGCAAGATAAACAAGATGATGTACCATATCCACAAAGGAATCGATGAGAGAAATCGTCCGAGCGACGAATCATCAAAGACACTGTAAGGGAATGGTTTTGATTTTTTCGTATGGAAGGTGTTCTTTGGAACCGTATCCGTAATCTTGGCAACTACGATATGTCTCCCATTTGTTACGTCTAGGAAACAGGTACTGAGAAGGATGATATGGTCATTTGGCCCCAGTGTAATGTCTCGTTTGTGAATGGCAACCGAGAGTAAGTGATCGATATATTCTTGGCGCCGATCATCCCCATTAATACCTGGATCGTAGATGTTAAAGTCATAGGCGTCCACCTCGAGCATTTCAAAGATTTCAAGACCTTTTTCAACGCCATTATAGTAAATACTGCCGTAGCGATGCTGGTCAAAAAATTCCTTATCAGAAAACTTTGCTACATCTCCAAACATAACCCCATTTTCTACATGGTGTCCGTAGATGATGGTATTAAAGTCTTCGAACTTGGATTCATTTCGAGCCTCAAGGAAAATAGCCCCTGTAGCTGCAAATTCTCCCTTGGAATCCTTGTTCAGGTATTTTTCATTGTCTTTGGCTTGAACTAAGGGATAGTCGATATTGGTGCCATAGACATTGATCCAACCGAGAACCTCTGGATTGACTTGCTGTAGCTTGTGAAAGCCAGAAAAACTAGCAAGCTCATCCTTCTCACTGGTACTAACAGGTCTATAGGCCTCATACTCACTTGATGAAGCCTGAGAATAAACCTGATTGGCATCCCAGAGGGCGTAGAAACCAAAGAGAAAGACTAAGGCTGTCAAGAGGAGCAAGATATGATTCATCAATGCATCTACAGCAAGGACCAGACGCCTAGACAAACTCCTTTTGGGTTTCTCACGCTTGATTTTCATCGGTCAAACCACTTGCTTAAGCTTGTCTGCGTTTTTTAGACAAAACAACAAATCCAGCCAAACCAAGACCAATCATCAAGATGAAAGGAAGGTTGTCAATCAAGAGACCAGTAGGGGTAACGTCTGGTAAGCTATTTGTGATAGTGTTATCGTTTGGTTTTTCACCAATAAGGATACTATCTTGAGTGAAATTTGTAGAAACTGTACCAGCTTGATTTTTTGATGCTCCGTTCTCCTTATATGCAGCTGAAGCTGTGTAACCTTGAGATCCAGTTTCAACCAATTTATAACGAGTACCAGCAGGAATTGTGTCAAACACTAAAGATTGATCGTGACGTAGTGTTATAGTCGTTTCTTGACCATAGACAAATGTTTTTGAGGTTTCACCGATTTTACCAGTGATTGATTGTGAAGTTTCTGTAGATGCTTTTGTGAAAGTAAGCTTGAAAGTGAAATCTTTTGATTTATCTGCAGTAGCACCTGATACAACTTTTTTAATTACTAAAGATTTAGCATTTGGGTCAACTTTTGAAACATTTGGTTTATTAGGGTTTGGTTCATTTGGATCTGTAATTTTACCAGCATTTTTACGATAAATGTTAGTGAAAAGATCATATTTGTAAGTAGTTCCACTTTCAGATGGTTTTACTTTACCATTCACACTTGGGGATACTTGTTTAAAATACACAGAAGAAATATATGTTCCTCCTGTAGTTTTGTTCTTAACAATAACGTGCATTTCATAGTTGCGATTATCATATGTCATAAAATCAATAGGTGAACCATTTTTTTGAATAACTTTCCAACCAACATTTTGTTTTTCAGCAACAGTATAGACATATTCACCAGCATGTGTATAGTTCACTTCTCTAAAAATATCGCCGGTATCTTTCTTAATGTTAGTTTGGCCAGTTGCTAAAACGTCTGTTCCAGAATAAGATACATTTTTATCTGTAATTTGACCATTAGAAGAATCAATTGTTTCATAGGGTGCACCATTTGATGATGTACCAGTTTTAGGGGTGAAAGTAAATGTAAAAGTTGCTTCAGGTGTTGTAATTCCTTCAGCAATGTTCAACACCTTATTAATAGAAACTTTTGCACTTGTTTCACCAGTTGCTTTGGCAGTCGCCACATCATTATCATCCGCAAATGTTGGCACTCCTCTAAAGACCGACAAGGCGGTTACAGCTGCAATACTTGCAGTAACTAATTTTTTCAAAAATGTTTTTTTCATGATTATTCCTTTTATTTTTTAATTTCTTTTTTCATAAATTGTCATCAAAAGCCCCGTCGCCTTAGGACTGTTACCACCTTGCCATGGGTATCCTGTATAGGAATGGTTCCAAAAGCACGACTATCTACAGCCGTTGTTCGATTGTCTCCGAGGACAAAGAGTTGTCCTGCTGGGACTTTCATTGGGAAGGTAGCCCCTTCCTTATAGAGCAGCGTTTCTTTGTAGATATCCTGCTCTTGTTGAGGAGAACCGTTGATGATGAGACCATTTTCGTTTATATCGATCGTACTTCCTTCGGTTGCAATGACACGCGCCACTCTTTCCTTGCCCTTATAACTATAGACGAGCAGATCACCAATCGAATAACGTTTATCCAACCTATAGTAGACAACCAAGTCGCCATCTTTTAAGGCTGGATTCATGCCATCGTCATTGTATCTCAATAGTCCAAAGACAAAAAAGTAAAGGGTGGCTAGTACAAACCCAACCATCAGAAGCTTACTGACTAAGTAGAGGATATCTCCCCATACACTCGGCGGAGACTTATCCCGATTGACTTGTGTTACTGTTTTCTTATGTTTCTTTTTAAGTAGCATTATTTTCTCCTATGTACCACTAGATAGCCGAGTAGGATTGTAAAGAAGATTCCTCCTAGAGGAAGGATTATTCCTAACATGAGTGTACTGCTGAGGAAGTCAACTCCGGTTTCAGGTACACTGTTCTTATTATTCGTGACTGTCGCGGACTTATCCCCATCTAGCTTGCCTTCTTGATTTTCATAAGATACCTGATATCCACGCGAAGAGTTTGATTCCTCTTCTACGGTATAGTGACTATCGAGTGGTAGCCCATAAATTTTTATGGTTTGATCTTTGTTGAGATCTATAGATGCTCGACCATTCGTAAATTGCAGAGGGGTTCTTTTGTTATTCACCAAAACATTATAGGAGCCATTCAATGGTCTATCCTGAGCATCCCTGATGTTAATGGTAATCTTGAAGGATTTTAATAAGTTGGCAAATACGCCTGTAACTTTTTTTGTGACTGATAAACTTGGAAGCTTGTGATTCGTAACAGTGCTGGTCTCGTCTTTATTCAGATCGCCCTCTTGATTCTCATACGTAACGTGGTAACCATTCGTTGATGCCGCTTCTTCTTCAACTTTGTAATGAGTTCCCCGAGGAAGATAGCTTAGGATACCTTTCCAACGTTTTCGTTTGTCAACACGAACCTTCGCTTCACCATTCACAACATTTATCACACCAAAAGTTCCATTCAATGGCGTAGAATCAGGAGAGGTTAGTTTTACCTTAATCCAAAACTCCTTGTTCAAGTTATTTTCGGCTTCCAACACTTTCTTAATCGTCAGACTTGGCAATTGTTTATAGATTACCTTAAAGGATGGTTTAGTTTCTGTACCAACATTTTTTATTTCTTTGGTAAAGGCTGGGACGTCCGGTGCAATTAAATCGTATTGATATCCTTTGGCAACTTTCTCAAAGTTCCTCGTTTCATTAAAGATATTTGTTCTAACATTTACATTAGTCTTTCGATAGTCCTGATTGTCTGACGCCCCCATTCTTGTTCTTTTGAACCAGTTTCAGTTCAACATTACTCGGTTGATCAGCTGTAATAACAGTTCTCGCACCCGTCACACCTTGCCATTCAACTTCCACTGGTACCGTTAATGGATCTGAAGGCTTAAAGGTTGGGTTGTCAGAGTATTCTTTGGTCTTGGTTTGAGAGGTGCCTATTCCATAGGAATAGGTAACACTGGCACCTTTATTGGAGTAGAGTTTATTGACATCAGAACCTTCAGCATCACCAGCATCTAGTTTTTTATCACCAGCAATGGCATCTAGAGCATCTTGACTAGATGTAACAGTGAATTTGAGGACATATCTAGCTCCATCTTCTAAGGAATAATTCGGAGAAAAGTTAGCCGTAACTTCCACTAATCCTTCTGACGTTGTCTTGGTATCAAAAGTTACCTGCTCTTCGGTTAATGTTTCACTGCTACCATCCTTTTCTTTCACTACACGAAACTCTGACGATCCGTTTGGTAATAGCTGGACATACTTAGAAAGAACATCTTTGATAGTCACATGGTGGATTCCCAGTGGCAGAATCTTATCAGTGATATCTTTGAAACTGTCTCGTAACTGGTCTTCATTGTTTGCGGATAGGATTTCATTAGGAATGGAAGAATTGTGGTACCTGATATAATACTGCAAACTGGTAATACTATCGACATTATTTGAATAACGAAACTTAATAGAGTAAAAGCCAGCTAGTTTTGGAGCGAGACTATAGGCGAGATTATTGATAGATACATCTAAATTATTCCAGAACCAATTTGGTGCCGTTTCTGATCCATCTTGATTATTATAGTTATAAACTGTATAACCACTGTCGTTGTAGTACATATTGGCAAAACCATCTGATAGAACAATAACAACCTTCTTGGCATTTGGTCTTGCACTATCTATCAATTGATTGGCAATACGAATACCCGCGCTAATATTGGTTCCTGTACCGATTCCTGATTCAGTCCCTATTGATTGACCACCAGCAATTCTCATATTACTGACTGCAGTCTTTGAACCACTAGCATCGTTATTCCAATTTAAAATTGTTTCCGCATCATCCCATGGGGATACACCATCATAAAATGCTGTTCTCTCTTCATACGGCCAATACCGATACCCCCACTCCCATTTTCGGTAGTAGGAATTCCATGCTTGTTCCGCAAACTTATTATCAATCTTTCCACCAAAACCTACCATAGATAACCGATTATTTGAATTGGATAAAATCGTATCAATTAATCCCTGACGATCTCGAGTTCCTTTAAGGGTATTTTTTAAAGCATCCAATCTTGTAATTGTTCGGCCAGTAGAAGAAGGTACATCTCTCTTGCTCATACTTCCTGATAGGTCTGCTACTAAAACAACATCTAAGGGATCAGTTTGAGTTTCTGTCCCCAGCTTGGAAGTGATATCCAATGACAACTCATACTTGTCATCCTGTCCTGATATTGGAGTAATTGTCTTGTGAAGAGTTGTCTGAGGTTCTGTAGTAGAATCAGCATTTAACAGACTTATCGGAGCACACAAAAAGAGAATAGCTAACAGTATAACTAAACGGCGCGCAATAATTTGAACTTTCTTAAAATCGAAGCGAATGTTCATTTTATTCTCCTTAACTAGAATGTACTAACATTGTTATTATGTCAACCTAGTACGTTTACAAAATAATTGTACAATAAAGTTCACGCAGTGTCAATTAATATGGTTAATTTTATATTATGTTAATTAATAAAAGAGTATGATTCTTCTTTGTCTTTCAAACTATTCTATGGTAAAATGAAAAAAGAATAAAAAAATTTCATAAAATATCAATGCATATATTTTATTCTAAAATGCCCAAGATTTCATTTGAAAGTCTATTGAATTTGAATTATTATATTTTTTCAAAATTCATGAAATTTTCAGAATAAGGTTTTTTCCGAAGTTTGCATTCTATTTTATGATTGTTAAAGGAGTTTTTATGACTTATCCGAACCTTTTAGATCGTTTCTTGACCTACGTTAAGGTCAATACGCGTTCTGATGAACACTCTACTACTACTCCAAGTACGCAAAGCCAGATAGATTTTGCGACCAATGTTCTTATTCCCGAAATGAAACGTGTCGGTCTGCAAAACGTCTACTACCTTCCAAATGGTTTTGCTATTGGTACCTTACCAGCTAATGATCCCAGCCTGACACGCAAGATTGGCTTCATCTCCCACATGGACACTGCTGACTTTAATGCTGAGGGAGTTAATCCGCAAGTCATCGAAAACTACGATGGTAGAGTTATCGACTTGGGTGATTCTGGTTTCAAACTGGATCCAGCTGACTTTAAGAGTCTTGAGAAATATTCGGGCCAAACCCTCATCACAACCGATGGCACGACCTTGCTGGGTGCTGATGACAAGTCTGGGATTGCTGAGATTATGACAGCTATTGAATATCTGACTGCTCACCCTGAAATCAAACACTGTGAGATTCGCGTTGGTTTTGGACCAGATGAAGAAATTGGCGTTGGTGCTAATAAATTTGATGCTGAAGACTTTGACGTTGACTTTGCCTATACTGTTGATGGTGGCCCACTAGGGGAGCTTCAGTACGAGACTTTCTCAGCTGCTGCTGCTGAGCTTCATTTCCAAGGACGCAATGTCCATCCTGGTACTGCTAAAGGTCAGATGGTCAATGCACTTCAGCTAGCGATTGATTTTCATAATCAACTTCCAGAGAATGACCGACCTGAATTGACAGACGGTTATCAAGGTTTCTATCATCTTATGGATGTGACAGGTAGTGTCGAGGAGGCGCGTGCAAGCTACATCATTCGTGACTTTGAAAAGGATGCCTTTGAAGCACGTAAAGCAACTATGCAAGCCATCGCTGACAAGATGAATCAAGAGCTTGGGAATGATCGCGTGACTTTAACTCTGACAGACCAGTACTACAATATGAAGGAAGTCATTGAGAAAGATATGACACCCGTTACCATTGCTAAAGCTGTTATGGAAGATTTAAGTATCACGCCTATTATCGAACCAATTCGTGGTGGAACAGATGGCTCTAAGATTTCCTTTATGGGAATTCCAACTCCAAATATCTTTGCTGGTGGTGAAAACATGCATGGACGTTTTGAATACGTCAGCCTTCAGACTATGGAGCGTGCGGTGGATACCATCATTGGCATTGTATCTTATAAAGACTAAAAAAGACGAGGTAGCTCAGCTACTTCGCCTTTCTTTTTATTCATTTGGTTGAGCACTTGTCTCAGACTCACTTTGTGCTTGCTTTTCTGTTGGTTTAGAAGTAGCTGTTTCACTGTCTTTCTCAGACTTAGATTGGCTATCAGTTTCACTTGCTTTTGAACGGAGTTCCTGGTTCAAGCTAATGATTTCTTTAGCTAGAGTGAGGAGGCCTTCTTTATCACTGCTTTTGGCTGCAAGTTGATCAAATAGGCCATCAACACGTTCAAAGTCTGCATCGGTTCCTTTGTTATCCTCTAAGTACTTGTGAAGAGAGAGCAAGACATTATAGAGTTTTTGGTAGATGATCACCGTTTGTGGATCTTGTTCTGCTTCTTTTTTCTCTCGTTGGATAGTCGCTGCAATACGATTTAAAAGGTCCTCAAGTTGTGTTTTAGCTTCGTCAAGGTCTGCACTTTCCTTCTCAGTAGCCGCTTTGATATTAGCTGCTTCTTCAGCTAGGGATTGTTTGACACCATCTTCTTTGACACGTGCTAGGAGTTGGGCAGCTTTAGTTAGGAGAACATCCACTTCTTCCTTCTTAACATGGCTAATCCGCTCTTCTGGCATAAAATCACCGTAGAGTTCTTTTAGGAATTCATAGATGGCTGTCTTAGCAGTTTGACTATCTACTTTTTCCGTATCTAGAATAGTCTTACCAACTTTTGTAGATACGGGTTCTTCTTTGAGAGCTTCTTCTACTTCTAGCTTAGTTTGGTAAATAGTTGGGAATAACTTGTTCAAGTCGGTTGCTTTTAGGAAAGATTGTGACTGGTAAAGTTCCCATGTCAATTTAGCAACACGGTTTCGAAGTTCTTCTCTCAAACGACCATCAGACACATGTTCATAGAAATACTTGATGTACTCTACTGTTGTAACCCCGGTCCGATCTCGGAAATCTTGCAAGGCCTGCAGTTTCGCTTCAATGGCAGCCAACTCTGTCTCATCCTGTGCTAGTTTTGCTTCCTGCAAATGTACCAAAAGATCTTTCTTAGGCAAGCCATAAGTGTCTGTATCCAGTGTATTGATCTTATCTACAAGGGCTTGGTACTTCTTATCTAAAGGTGAAGTTTCAACCGGTGTCACACTTTGATCCACATGGATGTATTGTTTATCGAAGAGATCCAAGGCTGCTAGGTATCCAGCAGTTGAGTTTGTTGCCAGTTTTTTCATATTTTCGGTGAATTGCCCCAAAGCAAGTTCAACACGTCTCTGCATGATTGGCTGGTCTTTGTAGAGACTTCTGCTATCTGCTAACAGTTGATCCATCTTAGATAGAACTGTTTGTTCATCAAATGCTCCAGGTTGATAGGTCGATTGTAGGGCCGGAATCTTATTTTTCAAAGCTACTTCATATCCCTTAGTTTGAACCTTGATGTAGTGATTGTGGTCTCCGTGAGGAATCACAAAACTACCACTTTCTACCTGTAAACTATAAGGAGACACCCCATCACGTAGGGCAGTCGTATACAGTTCATTTAGGAAATCCAGTTCTGGGGTCCCAGTTTGGAGAGGAATACGAACATGTTCTTTTCGAACAGCATAGGGATGGATATGGGTTGGATCATAGGCTTGATCCGGATTTCCAAAGACAAAGAATCCATTTGAAATG
>NZ_KQ970235.1:690573-693645 GCF_001579025.1 Streptococcus oralis | reverse complement strand
CTTGAGAAACTTTCCACAGTCTTTGCAAGTGGTTGAACGCGCTGAGACTGATGATTTTCTTTCAAGTGATCTTGGGCAGCTTTGATTTGGGCTGCAGTCAAGTCCTTCTTAAAGAAATAATGAGCGTGATCTCCATGAGAAACTACAAACCCTTGCTCATCTTCACTAATAACACGGTCAGCTGCAAAACCATGATCATGTTCTTCACCGTGGTGGTGTTCATGCTCCTCTCCATCATGGTCATGGTCTTCATGGTTGGTATCCTGACTTCCATGGTTACCGTCTTGGTCATGAGAATGATTTGGTTGAGCTGGATGTTCTGCTGGTTTACTTGGGTTTTCCAAAGGTGTTGGCTTCCCACTGTCGCTATTTAAAGGAATCATACGCGCAATCTTTTCTTCCAAGGCAGAAAGTTTTGTATATGGGATGAAATGATAGTGATTTCCGTGTGGAATCGCTACGCCACTTGGTGTTCTGCTCGAAATCTTAGCAGGGTCAAAAATCAAGCCATCTGATTCAGCATAACGTTGACTACTTGGAAGAGCATAGAGTTGCTGCAATAGACTTTGAAGACTCTCAGCTTGATTACTTGGTGTTTCAGCCTGTTGACTTGGGTTGGTAGTTTGACCAGTTGCGTTTGGACTCGGACGATAGTCCGTCACAGTCGGTTGTTTTCTAGTTCCAGAAAGGTAAGCTTGAGCAGCAGCTAATTCGCTAGCAGACAAGGAACTCTTTGGAATGTAGTGGTAATGTCCACCATGAGGAACGATATAAGCATCACCAGTATCTTCTATAATATCAGATGGGTTAAAGATGTAGCCATCGTCGGTAGTATAACGACCTTGAGATTGCGCAAGCACCACTGCACTGTTAGAAGTTGGTGCATCGTGAGTATGACCTTGTTTTTGGCGTTCAATTTCCTCCTTCGTACGAATATTATCAGCATGAGCCGTATCTTTAAGGTAGACATAATACTTGCCATCAACCTTGATAATGTACCCACCTTTGATTTCGTTGACAATATCAGCGTCTTTCAGTTGATAATTGGCATCTTTCATCAACAGCTCTTCGCTGAAAATCGCGTCAAAAGGAACTTTACCATTGTAATAATGGAAATGATCACCATGTGAAGTCACATAACCTTGATCGGTGATTTTCACAACAATTTGTTCAGCCTGAATGTCTTCTTTTTTGCTAACTTGATCTGGTGTTTGGGACTCTGTTTTTTGAGAGTCTTGCTTCCCATCGACATAAGACACACGGTTATTATCTTTGTTTCCTTCTACCTGGTGTTGGTTCAATGCATAGATGCAAAGACTTAGGGAAAGGACAAGAGCCGATCCTGCTACAATATATTTCTTCTTCATTTTCATCATCTCCTCATTTTAATTCTTCTGCAAGAACATTCATATTTTCTTCTAGATTTTCTAAGTAAGTTTTGTCATTTTCAGGATCTGCTTCTAAAGGATTGAGTGTCTTTAGGCTAACTCCTGTTGATTTGACCAAGGTCTCAGCGACTTTAGAAGAAGCATTGCTCTCAGTAAAGATGGTTTTAACCTTATAGGTTTTAACGAATTCTTGGATTTCTGTCAACTGTCTCGGACTTGGCTCTTGTTCAGGGGAAATCCCTGCTATACCAAGTTGTTTCAAACCAAAGCGTTTAGCGAGATAAGAAAAGGCTGTGTGTTGTGTAACAAAGGTCTTTTGACTCGCTTTTTCAAAAATAGGTTGGTACTTCTTAGTCAATTCTTGGGCTTTAGCGATAAAGTTTTTAGCATTCTTTTGATACGTTTCCTTATTGACACTATCAAGCTCCGAAAGTTTATCCGCAATAATCTGTGCCTCTTCACCTGCTTTTTCTGGATCTAACCAAGTGTGAGGATCGTAGAGTGTTTTTTCATCGATACCGTCACCAGCTTCTACATCTTCTAAGCCCGGTACACGCTCCAATGTCATTCCTTCAGAAGCTTCTAAAACTTTAACTTTTGAGTTTTTCAAGTTAGGATCTAGACTTCCCGCCCAAGATTCGAGCGTATGAGAGTGGTAGACAAAGACATCCGCATCATAAATGGCAGCAATGTCATTTGCTGACGGTTCAAAGGAGTGAATCCCACTACTTGACTGAATCATCCGAACATCATTTAAGTCTCCTGATACCTCTTTGACCATGGCATAGACTGGGTAAAAACTCGTTACAATCTTCATCCCTTTTGCTTCTTGTTTTTCTTTTTGACTACATGCTCCTAAGACAAGTACAAACAGACCTGCCATTAATAATAGAAATGTTCTTTTTTTCATCATTACTCCTTAACTAGTATTTAACCATTTAATTAACTAGTAAATAGTTTATCTTTATTTACACTATATGTCAAGATATTTTACATATTTTCATGAAAAAAATGAGAACTAGAACTCACTTTCTGCTCTCATTTTTCGATTTTATCTTTTCTAGCTCTCCTATCCTGTTTTTAGGAGTTAGAAAATTGTGTTAGGTTTAGTTGCTCTCCTTTAGCAATGCCAACAACTTTTCAGCTTCAGCCATAATGGTATTGTTGTCCTGGGCGCCAAATAGCAGGTTATTTTTTAATCCTGTTAGAGTTTCTTTGGCATTGGACTTGATAATGGGGTCTTGGATTTTTGCAAGTAGCTCTTCAGCCTCTCTTAACTTCGCTTCAACCTTTTCAGTCTCGACCTGAGGTTCTTCTGGCTCCTCTGGTGATTCTTCTTCCGGTTCCTCAGTTGGTTTTGGAGACTCAGGTTTCTCACTCTGAGGTTTCTCTTCGCGAGGTTTTTCTGTACGAGGTTTCTCTACTGATGGTTTTTCCGTATGATTGTTATCAGCTTGACCATTTTGGTTTCTTTGAACATGGTCACTTGCATTGCCCCATCCACTATCTGAATGCGGACGTTCGTTTGGATGTTCGACATAGTACTTGACAGTCGCAAAGAGATCCTCTAGAGTATAACCCTTAGGTGCCTCATAAAGTCCTTCGTCAAACCACTCAAATTTGATGTTATGGTAATGGTCATAATGAGGAATGATTAAACTACCGTTTTAACTTTCCACAGTAT
>NZ_KQ970235.1:682616-690404 GCF_001579025.1 Streptococcus oralis | reverse complement strand
ATTGTAAGGCATACGATCAAGTGGCACCTTCTTAGCAGCTTTCACGCGGTTGTAGATAGCTTCTGCTCCTTTAGCCTCCATATTTCCTGAATCCTGATGGTCATTCGAAGGAGGTGTCAAACCTTTCTCTTTAGCATAAGCTTGGGCTGCTGCTCTTTCAGCTTCAGACAAACTATCTTTCTTAATCCAATGACTATGGGTCATATGTGGGGTTATATAGGCATCCCCCTCATCACTGGTGATATCACGAGGATCAAAGATATAGCCATCTTCTGTTGTATACTTGCCTGCCAACTTGGCTACTTGAATCTCATCATCAGTATAAGCAATTTGCGCATTTGGTTTTCCTAGACGTTCTGGATGACGAATCGGTGCTAGAAAGGCCAGGATATCATCCACCAACTGGACTTTATCACTTGAGGCATCGTTGAGTCGTTCCAACAGTTTATCTAAAGCGTCAAAATCAGCTTGGCGCCCTTTATTGGAAATTAAATCTTGATGAACTTTTGCTAGTAAATCATAAGCCTTATTGTAAAATCCTTGATCACCAGATGGGAGGTTGGTTTTCTTAGCTCCGAGTTTATGAGACAAACTTTCTTGCTGGGCTAGTTTACTATCAATGGCTGCTGCTGTTTCTGCTGAAAGTTCCATGGCAGGAGTATAACGTGAGATTCCATTCTCCTCAAATACATAACCATTATCTACTTTTCGAATCACCTGTTTAACCAATTTTTCGTCAATTGGATTGCTTGGAGATGGTTGAGGATTTGGTGCAGGTTGCGGGCTTGGACTAGGTTCCGGAGTCGGTTGTGGACTTGGTTGTTCTGGTCTTGAATCCGGCACCCTATGGTTCGAACTGTACTGTAGAGGAATAATACGAGCGATTCGTTCTTCCAATTCAGACATCTGTGAATAAGGGATGAAATGGTAATGGTTCCCATGAGGTACAGCAACTCCTCTAGCTGTTCGACTTGTAATCTGTGCTGGGTCGAAGACAAGACCATCAGATTCTACGTGTCGTTGGCTGAGTGGCAAGGTATAAAGTTGTTTCAGAAGGCCATCAATATCCTCATCGCTTTGACTTGCTTGGCTATCGTCGCTACTGTTGTTAGCTGTGTTCGTATAGCTGTTGCCTTTTTTATTATAGGATGGGGTCCATCTATCTACATCGCTGCTAGCACTGTTGTTATTGGTACGGCTATAAGTAGGCGTATTTGATTGGCCACTTCTACCAGATAGAAAGGCTTCTGCTGCAGCCAATTCGCTGGCTGATAACTCACTCTTAGGAATGTAATGGTAATGGTTGCCATGAGGAACGATATAAGCATCACCAGTATCTTCAATGATATCGGATGCATTAAAGATATATCCATCATCCGTGGTGTAGCGTCCCTGTGAACGTGCCAAGGCTACCGCGCCATCATTTGCTGAAGTCCCTCCTTCACGATGCTGACTATGTTCTTGTTTTTGTCGATTGATTTCTTCTTTTGTACGGACATTATCCGCATGGGATGCATCCTTAAGGTAAACATAGTATTTTCCATCTACCTTGATAACATAACCACCCTTGACTTCATTGATAATATCCTCATCTTTTAGCTTATAATTTGGATCCTTCATGAGTAATTCTTCACTAAAAATCGCATCATAAGGGACCTTCCCATTGTAATAATGATAGTGGTCGCCATGTGAAGTGACATAGCCTTGGTCTGTTATCTTGATAACGATTTGCTCCGCATTGATGCCTTCTTTCTTGCTAACCTCATCAGGAGTCAGATTCTCCGTTTTTTGCGCCGCTTGTTTTCCATCTATATAGGAAACACGATTATTTTCCTTGACAGTTCTGGCTTGATACAGTCCCAACTCATAAGAACAGACACTTAAAATTAAAGCCGCCGCAGAACCAGCTAGGTATTTTTTATTAATTTTCATCGAAACTCTCTTTCTTTTTTAATATTTCTATTTGCAATTCATTTCTAAATTGCAGAAACTCCTCTCTATTACTTAACTGGTTAATAGTTTACTCCTAAATTTGCAACTTGTCAAGACTTTTATGAACCGGTTAAGTATTTTTTTATTCTTCACCGCTACTTTCTCTAGAATGGACTTTATATAAAAAAGAATTTCTTGAAAATTCTTTAAAAAAATCCCTGCAACTGAGTTGCAAGGACTTTTCGATTAATCAAAATTAACGTATTCTTTTTGAAGTTCAAGAACTTCTTCCATTGTTGAACATTCTGTAAGGGCACGGTTTGCGTACTCTTCCATCTTAGCAGTATCCAATTTCTTCATCAAGCTACGTGTACGAAGGACAGATGTTGCTGACATAGAGAACTCATCCAAGCCCATTCCGACAAGAAGTGGAACAGCTTGTTGGTCACCAGCCATCTCACCACACATACCTGCCCATTTACCTTCAGCGTGAGCTGCTTTGATAACATTATTAATCAAACGGAGGATTGATGGGTTGTATGGTTGGTAAAGGTATGAAACTTGTTCGTTCATACGGTCTGCAGCCATTGTGTATTGGATCAAGTCGTTTGTACCAATTGAGAAGAAGTCAACTTCTTTAGCAAATTGGTCTGCAAGCATTGCTGCTGCTGGGATTTCGATCATGATACCAACTTGGATATTATCCGCAACTGCAACACCTTCAGCAAGAAGGTTTGCTTTTTCTTCGTCAAAGACTGCTTTCGCTGCACGGAATTCTTTCAAGAGCGCAACCATTGGGAACATGATACGCAATTGACCGTGAACAGACGCACGAAGAAGGGCACGGATTTGTGTGCGGAACATAGCATCTCCAGTCTCAGAGATAGAGATACGAAGGGCACGGAATCCAAGGAATGGGTTCATTTCGTGAGGCATATCGAAGTAAGGAAGTTCCTTATCTCCACCGATATCCATTGTACGAACGACAACAGGTTTACCGTTCATTCCTTCAAGTACAGCCTTGTAAGCTTCGTATTGCTCGTCTTCTGTTGGGAAGTCTTGAGAATCCATGTACAAGAACTCTGTACGGTAAAGACCAACAGCTTCAGCACCGTTGTCATTGACACCTTCAACGTCTTTTGGAGTACCGATGTTGGCAGCCAATTCAAAGTGTTTGCCATCAGCAGTTACTGTTTTAGCATCTTTCAAGAGAGCCCATTCAGCTTTTTGTTTCGCATAAGCTTCACCAGCAGCCTTGAATTCAGCCGCTTGCTCATCAGTTGGGTTGATAATAACCTCACCTGTGATACCGTTAACGGCAAGAATATCACCGTCTTTAACGATTTCAGTGATGTTGTTTGTACCCAATACTGCTGCAATTTCAAGCGTACGCGCCATGATAGCTGAGTGGCTTGTACGTCCACCAATGTTGGTTACAAAAGCTTTTACAAAGTTTTTGTCCAATTGAGCTGTATCTGAAGGAGTCAAGTCATGCGCAATCACAATCACTTCTTCATTGATAGAAGCTGGGTTTGGTAATTTTTTACCAAGGAGGTTAGCCAATACACGTTTTGTCACATCGCGGATATCCGCTGCGCGTTCTTGCATGTATGGGTTGTCTTCCATTCCTTCAAAGATAGTGATAAACATGTCTGTTACTTCTTTCAGACCTGCTTCTGCATTCACTTTCTTCGCACGGATTGTTTCCTTGATTTGGCTGATCATTTCAGGATCAGCAAGAACCATTAAGTGAGCGTCAAAAACTTGAGCTGCTTCTTCACCGAGCGTACCTACTGCTTTCTCGCGAATAACAGAAAGCTCGTCTTGTGATGCTTGTAGAGCGGCATCAAGGCGAGCTTCTTCTGCGTTTGTATCTTCGACTGTAATAGTCTCAAATGACAAATCCGGTTGAACGAGTAGATATGCTTTTGCAACTGCAACACCGTCAGATGCTGCGATTCCTTTAAGCATTTCTGTCATTTTCCTTATGCCAATCCTTCTTTTTCCATAGTTTCAGTGATAGCAGCGATTGCGTCGTCAGCATCTGCACCTTCAGCTGAAATTGTAACGTCAGCACCTTGGCCAACACCAAGACTCATAACACCCATGATAGATTTAAGGTTTACTGATTTACCTTTGTATTCAAGAGTGATATCTGAAGCAAATTTGCTAGCTGTTTGAACCAACAATGTTGCTGGACGTGCGTGAATACCTGTTTCTGCCACTACGTGGAAATCTTTAGAAGCCATAGTTTGACTCTCCTTTAGTTATTTCTTTTTTGGATTATATGTGATAACCCTTACAAGACTGTATTATATCACCTTCTAGATTATTTTTCAAGTGTTTTATGGACTTTCTTCTATTTCCTTTCTGATAACTTGCTGAAAATCTTCTATTTATCTTACCAATATACAGTATATAGTTTTTTTGTTTTGATAAACTTTGATAGTTCAATGAAAACCCAATTTTACACTCTGACAAAACACTATATATTGTGCTTTGTTTTTGAAACTGTAACTTTTTAGCACAAGATTTAGTTTAAAAAGTTTGACAAAGTTTTTTTTCTGATATACTAAGAAAGTAATCTATTTTGAAAGAGGAGTTACGAAAATGGTAACCGTTTATTCTAAAAACAACTGTGTCCAATGTAAGATGACCAAGCGTTTCTTGGACAGCAACAATGTCGCTTATCGTGAGATCAATCTCGACGAGCAACCAGAGTACATCGATCAAGTTAAAGAGCTCGGTTTCAGCGCAGCTCCTGTTATCCAAACACCAACTGAAGTCTTTTCAGGCTTCCAACCAGGAAAACTGAAACAATTAGCATAATCTTAGTACATCATCCAGAAGAGATTGCTTCTAGGGCTAACTTAGAGGCCTTTCTTTTGTAATTAGATAAGGGAAATTTTATGGGATTAAAACATCTTGAGGACGTAACTTACTTCCGTCTCAATAACGAAATCAACCGTCCTGTCAATGGACAAATCATGCTTCATAAAGATAAGGAAGCCTTGGATGCCTTCTTTAAAGAGAATGTGGTTCCAAATACAATGGTTTTTGATTCAATTACTGATAAAATCAACTACCTCATTGAACACAACTACATCGAAACTGCATTTCTCAAGAAATACCGTCCAGAGTTTTTGGAAGAATTGCATCAATTTATCAAGGACCAAAACTTCCAATTCAAATCATTCATGGCTGCCTATAAGTTTTACAACCAGTATGCCTTGAAGACTAATGACGGTGAATATTACCTTGAAAGTATGGAAGACCGTGTCTTCTTTAATGCACTTTATTTTGCTGATGGTGATGAAGCTGTTGCGATTGATATTGCCAATGAAATCATCCACCAACGCTACCAACCAGCTACTCCTTCCTTTTTGAACGCAGGTCGTGCTCGTCGTGGGGAGTTGGTATCTTGTTTCTTGATTCAAGTAACTGATGACATGAACTCTATCGGACGTTCTATCAACTCAGCTCTTCAACTTTCACGTATCGGTGGTGGTGTAGGTATTACTCTAAGCAACCTTCGTGAAGCTGGCGCACCTATCAAAGGTTATGAAGGAGCAGCTTCTGGTGTCGTTCCAGTTATGAAACTCTTCGAAGACAGTTTCTCCTACTCAAACCAACTTGGTCAACGTCAAGGTGCTGGTGTTGTCTACCTCAACGTCTTTCACCCAGATATCATCGCCTTCCTTTCCACTAAGAAAGAAAATGCTGATGAAAAAGTTCGTGTAAAGACCCTTTCACTTGGTGTTGTGGTGCCCGATAAATTCTACGAATTAGCTCGTAAAAATGAAGAAATGTATCTCTTTAGCCCATACTCTGTAGAGCTTGAGTACGGTGTGCCGTTCAACTACATCGACATCACTGAAAAATACGATGAGTTGGTCGCAAATCCAAACATCCGCAAGACAAAAATCAAGGCGCGTGACTTGGAAACTGAGATTTCCAAATTGCAACAAGAGTCTGGTTACCCTTATGTCGTCAACATTGATACAGCTAACCGCGCAAATCCTGTTGATGGAAAAATCATCATGAGTAACTTGTGTTCTGAGATTCTTCAAGTCCAAGAACCAAGCTTGATCAACGATGCTCAAGAATTCCTTCAAATGGGAACAGACGTCTCATGTAACCTTGGTTCAACCAACGTGGTCAACATGATGACCTCACCTGACTTTGGTCGTTCTATCCGTGCTATGGTTCGTGCTTTGACTTTCGTTACAGATAGTTCACACATCGTAGCTGTCCCTACTATCGACCACGGAAACAGTTTGGCTCACACCTTTGGTCTTGGTGCCATGGGGCTTCATAGCTACCTTGCCCAACAACTCATCGAATACGGATCTCCTGAGTCAGTTGAATTCACTAGCATCTACTTTATGCTTATGAACTACTGGACCTTGGTGGAGTCAAACAATATCGCCCGCGAACGTGGTGTCACCTTCCACAACTTTGAAAAATCAGATTATGCTAGCGGTAGCTACTTTGACAAGTATGTGACAGGTGAATTTGTTCCAAAATCAGAACGTGTTAAAGAACTCTTCAAAGATGTCTTTATCCCAAGTGCTGCTGACTGGGCTGAACTTCGCGAAAAGGTTCAAGCGGATGGACTTTACCATCAAAACCGTCTAGCTGTTGCTCCAAATGGTTCTATCAGCTACATCAACGACGTTTCTGCTTCTATCCACCCGATTACGCAACGTATCGAGGAACGTCAAGAAAAGAAAATTGGTAAAATCTACTATCCAGCTGCTGGTTTGTCAACAGATACTATCCCTTACTACACTTCTGCTTACGATATGGATATGCGTAAGGTAATTGATGTTTACGCTGCTGCAACTGAACACGTGGATCAAGGACTTTCACTCACCCTCTTCATGCGTAGTGATATTCCAAAAGGTCTTTACGAATGGAAGAAGGAAAATAAACAAACGACACGTGACTTGTCTATCCTTCGTAACTATGCCTTTAACAAGGGTATCAAGTCTATCTACTACGTCCGTACCTTTACAGATGACGGTGGGGAAGTTGGTGCTAACCAATGTGAAAGCTGTGTGATTTAATTTTTATCTTGGGCAACCACATTTTCTCAGATTACTGATTAAATGCCCCGCAATAAACTTGGACAAGTATCTAAAATACTAGGAAAATGAAAAGTCGGTCTTCCGACTTTTTGTGCGATACTCTTCTCAGACTATGATAAAATAGAGAAGATTCTATCATCGCATTATTACATACAGAAAGAGATTTCAAATGGAAACTTACTACAAAGCCATTAACTGGAATGCCATCGAAGATGTCATCGACAAATCAACTTGGGAAAAATTGACGGAGCAATTCTGGCTCGACACTCGTATCCCCTTGTCAAATGACCTTGATGACTGGAGAAAACTATCAAACAAGGAAAAAGACTTGGTAGGAAAAGTCTTTGGTGGTTTGACCCTTCTTGATACCATGCAATCAGAAACAGGGGTTCAGGCTCTTCGTTCCGACATCCGTACACCGCATGAGGAAGCAGTTTTTAACAACATCCAATTTATGGAATCTGTCCATGCAAAATCCTATTCTTCTATCTTCTCTACATTGAATACCAAGGCTGAGATTGAAGAAATCTTTGAATGGACCAACACTAATCCCTACCTACAAAGAAAAGCAGAAATTATCAATGAAATCTACCTCAATGGTACGCCTCTTGAAAAGAAGGTTGCCAGTGTCTTCCTTGAAACCTTCCTCTTCTATTCAGGTTTCTTCACACCCCTCTACTATCTCGGTAACAACAAACTGGCCAATGTTGCGGAAATTATCAAGTTGATTATCCGTGATGAGTCTGTTCACGGAACCTACATCGGT
>NZ_KQ970235.1:679786-682579 GCF_001579025.1 Streptococcus oralis | reverse complement strand
CAAATTCCAACTTGGTTTCAATGAATTACCTGAAGAAGAGCAAGAAAAACTCAAAGAATGGATGTACGACTTGCTCTATACTCTCTACGAGAACGAAGAAGGTTATACAGAGAGCCTCTATGACGGTGTTGGCTGGACTGAAGAAGTCAAGACCTTCCTTCGCTACAATGCCAACAAGGCTCTCATGAACCTGGGGCAAGATCCACTCTTCCCAGACTCAGCAGATGATGTCAACCCAATCGTCATGAACGGTATTTCAACAGGAACTTCCAACCACGACTTCTTCTCTCAAGTCGGAAACGGTTACCTCCTTGGTGAAGTTGAAGCCATGCAAGATGATGATTACAACTACGGTTTAGACTAATTTGGCCAATCATTCAAAATATCATGGTTTGTTTAAAACAACCATGATATTTTTGTTTTTTGTTTTATTTTGTTTTTTTCTATTTGATATATTGAGCGTTTTATGGTAAGATAAGAATAGTAGAAATCGAGGTGATAAGGATGCTAAAGCAAGAGAAACTAGATAATATTCTAGAAACGGTAAATACAAAGGGAACTATTACTGTAAAAGAAATCATGACGCGTCTGGATGTATCAGATATGACAGCTCGTCGCTACTTACAAGAATTGGCAGATAAAGATTTACTGGTCCGTGTGCATGGTGGTGCTGAAAAACTTCGTACAGGTTCTCTCTTAAACAACGAACGGTCAAACGTTGAAAAACAAGGCTTACAGATTGCTGAAAAACAAGAAATTAGTCGTTTTGCAGGTCGTTTGATTGACGAAGGAGAAACCATTTTTATCGGTCCAGGAACAACCTTGGAGTGTTTTGCTCGTGAGCTCCCTATCGATAATATTCGTGTTGTAACAAACAGTCTTCCAGTTTTTCTCATCCTAAACGAACGAAAACTAACAGATTTGATCTTGATTGGTGGAAATTATCGCGCTATCACTGGTGCTTTTGTAGGGACACTTACCTTACAGGATTTGACCAATCTTCAGTTTTCTAAAGCTTTTGTAAGCTGTAATGGTATTAAGGATAAGGCAATTGCTACTTTCAGTGAAGAAGAGGGTGAGGTACAACGAATCGCCTTGAACAATGCCAATAAAAAATACTTACTAGCAGACCACAGCAAGTTTAATAAGTTTGATTTTTACACTTTCTACAATATCTCAGAGATTGATACCATCGTTTCAGATTCCAAACTGAGTCAGGAGACATTTGAAGATCTGTCGAAACAAACAACCATTCTTTTATCAAAACCATAAAAAATTCCCCTGCCTTTTGGCGGGGAATTTTTGTTGAATTTTAATCAATAAGTTGTGTCTCAGCTAGTTTCTTGTACCAGTGAGCTGATTTCTTAGGATAACGTTCTTGAGTTTCAAAGTCTACATAGAAGAGACCGTAACGCTTTTCGTAACCATTTGACCAAGAAAAGACATCCATCAGAGACCAGATAAAGTAGCCTTTGACATTGACTCCATCAGAGATTGCATCTGCAATCACTTCCATATGTTTCTTAACATAATCAATCCGTCCATCATCGTAGACTGTCCCATCCACAAACTCATCTTTGTATCCAAGACCATTCTCTGTGATGTAGATTTTCTTGTAATTTGGGTAATCTTTCTTCACGCGCATGATTTGATCATACAAACCTTGAGGATAGATAATCCAGTCCCAGTCCGTACGTGGGACATAGCCAGGCGCCACTCGACGTCCAACTCCCTTAATTTGATACTTAGAGCTTCCTTTTTCACCCTTACCGTTATGAATGATTTCTGTTTCGCCATCAAAGGCTTGCATCCAATCACTCATGTAGTAGTTAATTCCAAGGAAGTCATTCAGGTCTTTTGCAGCTTCTAGCACAGCGAAATCTTCTTCACGCAGATCTAAGCTTCCACCATTGACGGATAGAATATGGTTGACGCCTTCCATGGTTTCTTCGGAATATCGTCCAAGATAAGTTGCATCCAAGATAAATTTATTGTGGATGATATCTTCCAACTCAGCAGCGCGAACATCTGCTTGATTTTCAGGATCTAGAGGATATTTAGTAGGCAGGGCGTGAACCACACCAATTTCCCCTTTATAGCCTTTATCTTTATATAGCTTGACTGCACGCGCATGTGACACCATCATATTGTGATGCGATTGGAAAACTTTGGCAAGGTCGTACTGAATGCCTGGAGGGAATTTCCCAACCAAGTATTGACCATCACCGATTGGTCCAATTTCATTAAAGGTTGTCCAATAGTTTACTTCTGGAAATTCTTCAAAACAGAAGGCAGCGTAGTCTACAAAGTGTTCGATATTTTCACGGTTTAAGAAGTCTCCATTTGAATGTAGAGCTTCTGGCGTATCAAAGTGATGAAGAGTTACAAAGGGCTCAACATGGCGTTTGTGGCACTCTGCAAATAGATTATGATAGAACTCAACCCCCTTGTCATTAACCTTCCCATAACCAGTTGGAAAGATACGTGACCAAGCGATTGAAATACGGATACCATTGACACCATACTCTTCTGCAAGTTTGAGGTCAACTGGGTATTTGTGATAGAAATCACTGGCTGGTTCAGCAGTGTACCAGTAGTTATCTTCAAGATATTTATCCCACGCTACTGGTCCTTTACCATCAGTATGTGTAGCACCTTCTGCTTGATAGGCAGCTGTTGCGCCACCGAAAATAAAGTCTTTTGGAAGTGTTTTTGTCATTTGATTCACCTTTCAAAAAAATAGAAATGAGATGGGGGTATAGTTGGGTAGGAGTTCCTCCATCTCACTTCTAA
>NZ_KQ970235.1:663779-679480 GCF_001579025.1 Streptococcus oralis | reverse complement strand
GAGCGCCTTTTCCATCGCGAGTCAATTTTATGTATTGGCCACCTTCTGTCTTGGCAAGTTTGATACCAAGTTTGTCGGTCTCTGCTTTCATATCTTCAAAGTTAGAAGCAACTTGAGGAGCAAGTATAACCAGATCAAACTCTGGAAGCATTTCACGGTGAGCTCCATAGCCACCAGCTGCTGCCTTGACAGGAACTTTATATTCTTCCGCTGCTTTATTTAAAGCATTTGCGAGGAGACCACTTGTTCCTCCACCTGCACAGAGAACCAAGACATTGGTTTCTTCAGTGATTGTGTTTTGCGCTGCTTCTACACCTGCTTTTTCAAGAATAGCATCTGCTTTAGCAGTATTGAAGTTTGCTGCTACTTTTTCTTTCAATTCATCATTGGCTTTACCTGAACGCTCTTCTTCAAGGATTTGTTCATCATAAACCTTGAGGAATGGATAGTAAATGGCTACGTCAACAAGGATTAACAAAGCAGCAAGTACAAATGACAAGAATTGGAAGTTTGTACCGAGAACAATACCGAGCGGTCCTGGTGTTGTCCAAGGAAGGTTGGCTGTAAATGAGTTCATGCCAAGCGTCTCAATGAAGAATTTAAAGATCCATACGTTGGCAATTGGCGCAAAGATAAATGGAATAAAGAAAATCGGGTTCAAGACAAGTGGTGCACCAAACAGGATTGGTTCGTTTACACCAAAGAAAGTTGGAACTACTGAAGCGCGTCCGATTGCACGATTTCGTTTCGATTTGGTCAACCACATGAACATGAATGGAACAACCAGTGTCGCACCCGTACCACCCATGGTAACGATAAACATTTGTGTACCAGAAGTAAGAATCTTGTCAGCGTGCATCCCTTGTTGGAGAAGGTTCAAGTTGACTTCGGCATTTGCATAGGTAATCGCTGCGATTGCTGGTTCAACGATAGATGGACCATGGATACCAACAAACCAGAAGAAGGCAAAGGCACCAAAGATAATCGTAATACCTAGATAACCATCAGCAGCAGAGAATAATGGTGCAAAGAATTTACCGATTGATTCAGCTACGCTTGCACCAACAAAATGACGAGCTAGTAAATCAAGAGCATAAAGAGAAACCACTGATAGAGTGAATGGAATCACATCTTTAAAGACTTGTGAGATATTTGGTGGAACTTCGTCAGGCATACGAATAGTGACGTTGTTCTTAACACAAACCTTATAGATGGCTACAGTTACAAAGGCAGCAAGAAAGGCTGAAAGCAAACCTTTTGTCCCCAAGAATCCAGTAGCTAGACCATTTTCGATAGGATCAGCTGCCAACATCAACAAACCAACAATTGCTGCCAAAAGTGTTGACATATAGTTGATTTGATTGGTTTTTTCCATGCTACGGTTTACTGAGTCGGTCAATGACTTAGCTGTTGTACCAGCTACCAAGAGAGCTAGAATCCCCATTGAATAGCTATAAGGTTTCATGAGGAGATTAACAACATCATCAGACCATTTAAAGCCCCATGAGTTAGGAACAAAGGCAATCAAGATAAAGATACTTGAGAAGAGAATAACAGGCATCCCTGCAATGAAACCATCACGGATAGCACGAAGATAGATATTACGAGATAGTTTTTCAAAGAAAGGTTTCCCTTTCTCTATAAAAGCAATTAATTTATTCATTACTTAACTCCTCTCTTATAGAGTTCGATTAAATGGTGCATCAAATCTTTTAACAAGATAGTCGTCATCAAGTGGTCTTGGCCATGCATCATGGTTACACTATAGGCCAAATCTTCACCAGCTGCTTCCTTAGTCAATAGACTTGTTTGCGCGTGGTGTGCCTCCGCGATGCAAGAACCAGCTTCATCGACTAAGCTATCTGCTTTCGCAAAATCGCCAGCTTCAGCAGCCTTCAAGGCTTCCAATAGTTTTGAACGTGCATCGCCAGCATAGGCTACGATTTCAAAACCTAACAATGTTACTTCTTCTCTATTCATGATAGAATTCTCCTTATGTATTTTTAATTAAATTTTTATGACAATAAACGTTGGATATGTAGAACTAGATAAACTCGTTCACTTTTATACAAATCAAGACCCGTATGTTGCGTAATCACATCATAGATCTTGGAACCAATCTCGAACGCTTTTGGATAGGATTGTTTAATATGATCTTCCATATCCAGAAGTGATTGATTATCATCTCTGGAACGGTCTAAATAATCCAAAAAATAGTTGAGATGAATCATAAAACGATCATAGAAATGATTATTCTCTTTGGTTCGTTGAATTGCATAACCCTTTAGCACTTCTTCGACATTCCTGAGAATTTCTTTCCTCTTATCAATCGACTCCACAAGTTCCACCTCATTCTCCCCTTCGGCATTGATGAAATGATAAGCGATCCGAATAATTTCATCCTCAGGGAAATGATCTGTCAACTTCTGACGATAGATTGTAAAAGCTTCCTTTGCGATTTGAAAAGCGACAGGATACTTAGTGGAAATATCTGGCAGATTACTATCCTTGTACCTTCCTTGTGCTAGAGCTTGGTAAGAACAGTAAATATGATCTGTCAAGGTTACGTAGAGATACTCTTGAATCGGATAATAATATTTCTTTGATAGCTTATCAATAATCTCATAGGTCACTGTGATAAAATCCAGCGGAACATCTTTGAGAAGAGCCATAAAATTTTCCCTGGACTCTTCTGTCTTCATCCGAAAGATTTTCTCAACCTGATCTTCAGCAATCAAATCCCCCTTCTTTTTCCCAAATGCAATCCCCTTACCAATCACAATCACCTCTTCTCCTTTGTCATTTCTGACAAGCGAGACGTTGTGATTCATTGGGTTTAGAATTCGATACATGGCAACCTCCTTTTATCTCTTAAAGGTATATGAGTATAAAAAATGACCACAAATGAACTAGAAAATCCTTTGATTTCTAATCCACCTGTGATCATGCCTAATATTACTTAGTAACACTCACCTTGTATTAACTTGTGATTTAAGTATAGCATAAGTAAGTTTTTTTGTAAACCTTTACATTCAACTTTTTTTAAAATTTTTATTTAGATCAATGTTCCTAAGATTAGGGGGAAAACTTATACACGTTCAGTCCATGAAGTCGCTGTGGTTTGGAGAACTTTGTTGAGTTCGTCAATGTTCTCAAATCCAGTTGTGCGTAGCCATTCACGAGCTGCTGCTTCACCGTCTTTGATGTAGGCTTCAACTGATCCTGCCCAGGTTGCACGGCCACAAAGAACGCCGTTGAAGTTTGCGCCTGATTCGTGAGCAAAGACAAGGGTTTCTTGGAAGAGTTTAGCTGACACACCTGCACTCAAGTAGATATATGGCAAGTTAGTCGCTTCATCTTGTGCTTTGAAGAAGGCTGCTGCTTCCTCACGAGTATGAACGATTTCTCCATCACCAAAGCCTTCAACGTATTTGACGTTGACTGGAACTTCCACTTTCAAGACATCGATGTTGAAGCGTGGGTCTGAGAAGACCTTCATAGCACCAATAACCTTGTGTGGCTTCACTTTTGCGTATTCTGCTGAACCTGCATCAGCAATCTTTTCATCGTAAGCCAAGATCTCAAGGAAGAAAGGAATGTCTTCTGCCACACACTCTGAACCGATGCGTTCGATGTAGGCTTGTTTTTGTTGGTTGAGTTCGTCAGAGCTGTCTACGTCATAGTAAAGCAAGAACTTGACTGCATCTGCGCCTTGTTCTTTGATGCGTTTGGCAGACCAAACATCCAAACAGTCAGGCAAGCGTTTAGTGCTAGTTGTGTCATAACCTGTTTTCTCATAAGCAAGGAGAAGACCAGCATTTGGATCAAGCGCTTTTGTAGCTGGAAGTCCATACTCTGGGTCTAGAAGCATAGAGGATGCGTATTTTGTCAATTCATCTGCTACCAAGACTTTGAGTTCTTCCATTTGAGCCACAGTTGGTTCCTCTGTTTGGTATTGAGCCATGAGACGTTTCAAAGCGCCACGTTGGTCAAAGGCAAGAGCTGAGATAATGCCGTTTTCATCTGAGAGTTTTTTCAAGCAAGCGCGTTTATTTTCTGTTAAAGCCATTTTATACCTCTTTTACTATTAATTGATCATATAGAGCTTGATAGTTAGCCATATTGACATGACCTGTCATCTTTTCTTGAGCATTGAGCATACCAAGGACATTGGCCTTGATGAGGAGTTCTTGATCAGATTCCTTATGAAGAAGTCCTGATGAAATACCTGCCACAGTAGAATCTCCAGATCCGACAGGGTTCACTACCTGAATTCTTGGAATATCTACTTTATAGAAAGTGTCCCCATGTTTTGCAAAAGCACCATTTGCACCAAGTGAAACAATTATCCACTCAATCCCTGCAAATAAAGGCTCTTGAAGAACTTCTTTTAATTCATCCAAATCCTCAGCAACTTCTTTCCCAAGAAGCTGAGACAATTCCTCATTATTTGGTTTGATGACTGTTGGTTTATGTGATGATTCAAGAACAGCCTGAAGAGCTGCACCTGAGCAGTCCAAAACTACAGGTTTACCAGCTTGATTAGCAAGTTCTACTAAGCTCGCATAGTAATCAACTGGAAGCCCGGCTGGCAGACTACCAGAGATAGCAACTACTTCCACAGTGTCAAGGAGATGCTCGAAATGAACCAAGAAATCTTGCCCTTCTTGTTCAAGAACTTCGGGACCTTTTTCAAGGATTTCTGTTTGATTGTCTCCGTGTAGAATAGCGATACAGTTACGAGTCTCTCCTTGAATGGAGAAGAAACATTTCGTTACTTTATCATCGATATGCTCTACTAAAAACTCACCAAGTTTACCACCGACCAAACCAGTAGCAGCAACAGAATCACCAAATTCTGAAAGAACTCGTGTAACATTGAGACCTTTACCACCAGCTGTCTTGGTCACGTCCACCACACGGTTGACAGTGTCAATTTTCAATTCATCCAAAGGATAAGAAATATCAATGGATGGATTCATCGTGACTGTTAAAATCATGCGTCACCTCTTAGTCGTGGTATTCACCGCGATCCCATTTTTCAAGGAATTCTGTAAAGAAGTTTGCATCTGCTTGATGAGCATTGTGAGTTTCAACGTGCTCGATTTTCGCAATCAATTTTTTGTTTTCTTCTGATGGTTTGTATTCAGCATTGATGAAAGCTTCAATGATATCACACATGAGCAATTCACCAGTGATTTTACCACCAAAACCAATAACGTTGGCGTTCAATTGTTCTTTTGCGTAAAGAGCTGTTGTCATATCACGAACCAAGGCAGAACGAACTCCTGGGACTTTGTTTACAGCGTTGTTGATACCAACACCAGTACCACAGATACATACCCCAAGATCGGCTTGACCGCTTGTAACAGCTTCACCAACTTTTTTACCAAAGATTGGGTAGTGAGTACGTGTGTGGTCATAAGTACCAAAGTCAATGACTTCATATCCTTTTGATTTCAAAAATTCTGAAACCGCCATTTTTTCATCTGTTACGATGTGGTCACATCCAATTGCAATTCTCATTTTTATCTTACCTTTCTTACTGTAATCTAATTAGCACATTTTGTTCAACATATCAACACGAATTTGGTGACGTCCACCGTCGTATTTACCGTTAACAAAACCTTTAGCAATATTTTTAGCCAATTCATCACCAACAAGTTGTGCACCCATAGTGATCATACGTGAGTTGTTGTGACCACGAGTCATATAAGCTGAACGTTCGTCAGATACTTCTGCAGCAACCATTCCTTTGATTTTTGTTGCAACCATGAAAGGACCAGCACCATAAGCATCAATCACGATACCAAGGTTTTGTTCTTCTTTGTTTACTTCTGCAGCAACAGCAAGAGTCACATCAACAAAGTCTTGACCTTCAGCTGTAACATCCACAACGTGGAAGTTTTCTTTTTCCAAGAAGTCTTTCACAACTTCTTTCAATCTCAAACCTGCAGCATCTGCACCGATAACAATAGACATATTGTATACTCCTTTTTATTATTCTAGGCTAGTAAAGACTTTTATAGTTAGCAGTTTACCTACAAAAGACTTTCTAGCAGTTTATTGACAAATTTGATTGAATAAGCTGTTCGATAGCTTATCCAAGTCTAGGAAATCAAGTTCCTAGAAACAAACTTTCTCCTCGAAAGAGAATATAACAAGTGATTATTTGTTTGTTACAAACATCATTTGTTGCTTACAAACATAATATACTCCTATTTATAGAAAAAGTCAACAGTAAATGTTTGTTTTTGTGGTTTTTTATCTAAAATATTTCAATATCAAAGCCAATCTGATCTACTTGATCAGGTTCTAGGAGACGAACATTCTTCTTATCTTCTAGATGATTTCCTTCTTCAAGAGATGTTGACAAGCCAGACCATGGTTCAAAAGCAATGAATGGTCCCTTATTCAAAGTTGACCAAATGATGAGATTTGAAAACTCTTGGAAGTGTACTTTTAATCCCTTCTCATGTTTACGAGAACGAAGGGCAATTGTTTTAGATTGCAACTCATCCAAAGTCACTGCATCAACACTAAACAGATCGTAACTGAGATCCACTTCCTTTTGCGAATCCAACCATGGACTTCTATCTTGAAAGTCTAACATGCCAGTGTCTGGGAAAGGACGGGGAACAGAGCAAGTCTCTTCTTTCTCAAACTCTAAATAGTAATCTTCATAAGTTTCGCCATCTAGCAGAGGACAATTAAATCCTGGATGTCCTCCTATAAAGAATGGCATTACTTTATTAGTTTCTTTATTGAAAATCTTGTATTGAGTACGAACAGTCTTGCCAGTCACTAGATAAGTGATTTCAAGGCGGAAGTGATAAGGATAGTTTTGATAAGTATTCTCATCATCTTCGATAGCAAAAGTAACACTGTTTTCTGTCTGTTCAACTAATTCAAATTCTTTCTTGCGAACCAAACCATGGCGAGGAATGTTTCCTTTCGTCTCCGTTCCATCTGCATGACTGTAGAAGGCTGTATCTTCTCTTAAAGAGCCGCAGATTGGAAAAAGTACAGGCGCTTGTCCACTCCAGTAAGTGGAATCTCCTTGCCACAGATACTCAATGCCCTCTCGATCCTTGATCGACGACAAGGCGCCACCTAAGGTTTTAAACTGGACCGTTAACTGGTCTGATTTGATTTCAATTACCATAATGTTCTCCAACTATTTTTAGATCTTTATATAAAAAACTAGGTTGCCACTCCCAATGTAGGAAATTAACAACCTAGTTTTCACAATTTACATTTTATAGGAGCGAATTATTTAGCATTTGCTGCGTATTCTTCGTTACGTTTGATCATTTGTTTTCTATACCAAGCAAAGATACCTACATAGAATACAAGGAAGGCTGCTGCACCAAGGATTGCTTTGATATCACCTGTTGTAGCATTACCGATTGCCCAACCAAATAGTTTTTCAATTGGTCCTTCAAGAGTTGAGTGAGTAATCAATTGAGATTGGTTCACACCTTCTGGGAAGGCACCTACACCTTTAGCAAGTTCAGTTGCGAATGGTGCGATAAGAGTACCAGAAAGAAGGAAGAGAGGCAACAAGAGTGTTCCGAAGATAATCATACGGAGCAATTTACCACGTGTAACAACCAAGAGAGCTGGAGTCACACCCATAGCGATGATACCTGCAAGTGGCAAGATACCATTACCGACGTTTGAAAGAAGCACTGCTTCTACTAGCATGATTGGAGCAAGTACGTTAGCACAAGCCCAGATTTCAGCACGACCAGCGATGAATGGCCAGTCAAGACCGATGTTGAATTTACGTCCTTGAAGACGTTTAGTAGCAACGTTTGTAATACCTTGTGAAAGTGGTTCTACGGCTGCGATGAACCATGATCCGATAAGTGAGAAGAGTTCCAAAGCTACACCGGCTGTCAAACCAAGAGACAACCAACCTTTAATAACAAGTTCCCATGAAGATGCATCTTCTACTCCAGCAACTGGGTGTGGACGTCCCCATCAAACCAATAACAATACCAAGGATGAAACCGATGAAGAATTTAGAACCCCAGAAACCGATTTTTTTGTTCAATTTAGCAGCATCAAAGTCATATTTATCAAGACCTGGGAAGAATTTTTCAAAAATCTTATCCAAAACCATGATAACTGGGTTCATCATGTAGTTCATGTGTGTTGAAGTCATTGGTGATGAACTTGGTGCATTAAGAAGGTCGTCGAATGTTGGTTTCATCAAGTCAGAGTTGATGATTTTCAAAACACCTACAAGGACAACTGCTGCAGTTGCGATGAAAAGTGAAACCCCTTGGCTAACTCCGTTGTTGTCTGCATACCATTTGATCAAAAGACCAGTGATTGACAAGTGCCAGATATCGAAGATGTCGACGTCAAGTGTATCTGTTTTCTTCATTGCAAGCATCACAACGTTGACAATCAACATTACAAGCAAGAAGTAAAGTGTCCAAGCAGATCCCCAAGTGATTGTAGCAAGTGGTGCCCAACCAACGTCAGTGATGTTCAATTGGATACCAGTGTTTTCAACAAACTTCGCAAGTGATGCTGAGAAAGCTCCGTTAAGCATACCGATGATAGCACCGATACCAGTAAGGGCGATGGCAAGTTTGATACCACCTTCAAGTGCTTTGGAGAATTTCACTCCAAAAAGTAGGGCCAATACTGTCAAAATGATCAGCATGATGATAGGGCCACCCATAGCCAAGATAGGTTTGAAGATATCGTTGGCCAGATTGATAATGACATCCATAATAGTTCCTCCCGTTTTTTTAGTTATATGAATGTTAACAAGATAAAGAATAAATTAGCTTAGTCCGTGTTCTTTGATAGCTGCTTCAATATTGTCAAATACTGGAGCGCTCATCGCTGGAATACGGAACAAGATTGGTCCAGCTTCAATTACTGGAATACCAGGTTCAAAACCAAGGTCAGTTGCAGCGATTGGTGTAAAGATATCGTAGCCCTTGATAAGGTCTTCGTTTACATCTTTAACCATAACTGCATCACAGTGAACATCATAACCACGGTTTGAAAGTTCTTCTTCTAGAGCACTTTTAATTTGGTGACTTGAGTTAACACCTGCACCGCAGGCAGCAAGAATTTTAATCATTTGGATTTCCTCCGATTTTATATTTTAATAGACAAGATTAAGCGGTTGCTTCAGCAATGTAAGCATAAAGTTTTTCTGGTTCGGAAATTTTTGATAAATCTTCCAGATGTCCATTTCCTGTGAAAAAGTCCATCAACTGAGCCAGAATATTTGTTTGACTTGAACTTGAGTTGTTAATGATAAAGAAGAGTAGGGATACTTCTACTTCCTTATCAGGAGCTATCATATTGTGAAAAGTTACTGGTTTTTCTAATCGAACAACCACTACTTTCTCAGCTAGATTATGAACAATATCTGTATGAGGAATCGCTACATTTGGCAAGTCCTTACCTAGAAATTCCATATCTAAACCAGTTGGAAATGACTTTTCACGCGTGATCAAGGCTTCACGATAAGTTGGAGTGACAATTCCTCGTTCTTCCAACAAGCTTGCTACCTGATCAAAGAGTTGTTCTTGATTATCCGCTTCTAAGCAAAACACCAGGTTTTTGTCAAAGAAATGATCTAATCCCATAACATTTTCCCTTCTTTCAATTATCTTTTATGAAATAAGTATAACACTATATGAAATCGTTGTCAATAATTTTTGTTTTATTTTGTTCATTTTTTTGTAATTTTTGTTTCATTTAAAGAATACAATCAATATCAAACATTCTTGTTATAAAATACACAAAAAAAGAAGGCCCAAGCCTTCTTCTATTTCCTTACTCAATAGTAGATAAAATCTCTTCTAATTTATGGTAATCTTTTACACTATCAATTTCATAGATGCTATTTCCTTCTAATTCTTCGACATAGACATCCAATTCTTTGATATTATCCTTAACCATGTTGTCCCAGTAGAGATCAACAAATTCACCACTTTCGTAAGCTTTGTCAATAAAGTCAACAATCTTCTCAGCAGTTGGTGCATCCCAGAATGAAACTCCGCTCAGAATGCGACCAGCCTTGCTGTCAACAATAATGTCTTGAACCTTGTAGTCATCACCATAAACTAAGAACCACTCGTTGGTACAGTCTTCACGATAAACGCTAAAATAGGTAGAACGTTTAAGATCGTTTCGAAACATATTTTTGAAAAGATAGTTATCTGCATCGATGACATAGCTGTTAGCTAAGTCTTCTTTTACTAGATAAAGTGAGTAAAAGTTATTGTAATCAGCATACTTGTCGTTAAAGACTAAACGGACACCATATTTTTCTTTTAGGTAGTCAAATTGTTCTTTGAGGTAACCGACAACGATGATAATCTCATCAATTCCTCTCTCTTTCAAAAACTCGATTTGGTATTCTACCAAGGGTTTTTGATTAACCTTAACCAAAGCTTTTGGGGTATTTTCAGTCATAGGGCGCAGACGAGTTCCTAAGCCCGCTGCTAAAATAATCGCTTTCACACGAATCTCCTTTATTCTTTAATAATAATATAAACACCAGCCATAACAATAAGTGAAGTGATGATTGTCAGCATATCTAGCGGTGCACCCAAGAAAATAACTGCAAATAAGACAGTCCAAACTACATAGCTCACATTCAAACCTGTCGCTTTCGCAGGTTGCAAACGATTAATGGCGATATAATAAGCTAAGTAGGAAATCATATCAAAGGCCGCAAAGACAATCAAGAGGCCGAATAATTGCCCATCTGCCACTTCTGCAAATGAATGGTGAGAAAAGAGCACAATCACAAGATAGGACAAGAATGAGGTTACTTGTCGAATTAACAAGGCTTCAATTTCACTTAAATCACTTTCCATAGCATAGGAGCTGAGAACACTTTCACTCCCCCAGGCAATGGCACAGATAAGGGCACAAAGAATCCCAATGTAAAACGAGTTTACTTGTTCAACCTTGTAGGTTTGAGCAATGATCGCTGCAATAATCAAGAAAACACCGAATACTGTATTCTTTGAAACCTTGTGTTTCAAAATGAAGAAGGCTAGTAAAACTGAAACTGCTGGGTAAATAGCCGATACAGATGAAGCTAGAGAACTACCAATATATTTAACCGCATAAAGATTGGCCTGCATACCAATAGGTCCTGCTAGTAAAGCACCGATAATTACACTCACATTTCGAATATTTAAGAAAATCGAAAGACGAACTTTTCTTTCTTTTACCAAAAGAAAAGCTAACAAGATAAAGATACTCAAGAAATCATGAGCAGCAGCCACCACAAAAGGTGAAAGATTTGTAAAAATTGAAAAGATATAAGCACTAATCGTTAGACCTAATCCCCAGAAGATACCAGAGAGCAGACCAAAGGAAACACCATTTTTATTCTTCATCCTAACCTCCATAATAAGTCAAACCTTCGACAGCTCTTTGGTAACGATTGACACCGTAATCTCCAAAATCAGCCCCTTGAGCTTCTTTGTACACTGTCCACAAACTCCAGATAGTATCTTGCAAGATTTTATAGATACGAATCTTCTCACGTGATACAGGCGTTTTGTCACTTTCATAGTAGGAAAGGAAATCATCTTCCTCTTGCTTTGTAAATTCAGACTCTAAGAAAAGAGCTGCCAAATCCCACATCGGGTCATTCATAGAAGAGTATTCCCAGTCAATCAAATACAAACGACCTTGTGGTGACTCGATAAAGTTTTCTGGTACCAAATCGATATGACAGGACTTTCTATCAATACCCAAATCAGCCAATCTCTTTTCTAGTGAAAATACATCTTTTCTTACAGCTTCATAGTTTTCATAGGGGATAGGTCCCTCAATCAAGGATTCATATTTGCTGATTTCCTCAAAGGGAGCAAATTCTCCTCTTAATTCTTTCCCTGAAGCGTGGATGGTTTGTAAAATTGGTGCAATCTTTTCAAACTTGGATTTGATAGATGTTGAATCAAGAGTTACTGCCGATTCGATGTATTCATTTACTTTGATCCCTGACTCAATATCAAAGAGATAATTTTTGACATCTAAATCTAAATCCTCTAAAAGTTCAAGATTGTACTTTTCATTTTGACGATTGATGAGTTTTTCAGTCCCTTTACCAAAAAATTTCACAATATACTGTTTGTTGGTTGTTTTAACCAAATAGTTTTGGTTGGTCATGCCTCCCAACTGTTCAACACTGAGTACTTCCTCTTCATTAGATAGTAAAGAAGAAATTTTTTCTTTGATGAGTTTCTCCACAATTAACCTCCATCTTCTACACTTCCCACTTGAATACTGTTTTAAAAGCAGTATTCAGGTCTGTAGCAAAGACACGGTGAATGTCCTTGATTTCTCTCACAGGTTCTTCAACATAAAGGATATTCTTCAGTCGATTCGCAAACTTTTTGACTTCCATCATTTGAATAGCCTTCTCAAAATCAACGCGTCCTGAGCGAGACGATCCCACTAATAACAATCCTTTTTCCAAAGCATCTCGTGTATTGATATTAACCTTGTATTCACTCACTCCCATCATGAGAATCGTTCCCTGCGGACAAATATAGCGAATCAGGTCATTGATAGCTGGTCCTGTGCCATCACCACCACAACACTCAAATCCATGATCAAAGGTCAAATCCTCTGGGATATTATCCGTGATGTAGCACTCTTTTGCAAAAGAGAAGAGCTCCAATTTTTCCCAATGGCGACCAATGACGATAATCTCTGCTTCTGGCAAGGTGTAATTGATAATATTAGCAACCACAAAGGCCAAACTGCCATCTCCGATAACTGCAATGCGCTCTCGCTTGCTATGAGCAAGATTTAAGAAACGATCCATGGCATGCATGCCAACACTTACAAACTCAGTTATGGCTGCAACTGTGTCCTCAATGTCATTATAAGACACAACACGATCTTTTGGAAGAGAGACAAATTCTCGCATAAAGCCATCATAACCACTAGATAGGAAGTAGGTTCCTGTCATGTAGTTCTCGTAGAACTCCTTGTCACTCTGCATAGGCGGTTGATTGGGAATCATAACTACCTTTTGACCGACTTCATAAGTCCCAGTTGGATCGGAAATAACAGTTCCACAAGACTCGTGAATCATGGCCATTGGAAGCTTTTTAGCCAATATCTTTGGATCGCGTTTTCCTTGATAGTAACGTTGATCCGCATGACAAACCGCCATATAATTTGGACGAATAAGGATATGATTCTCCTGATCAATGTCCTCTTCTTGGTATTTTACATTGATAAACTTTGGTTTGGTCAGTTGATAAATTTGATTAATCATAGCCTTAGTCTTTCTCAATCATGCTTTTCGCGATTTTCAAGTCTGTCACAGTTGTGATTTTAAGATTTGAATATTCCCCTTTAGCTAGGGCAACGTCTTTTCCTTTGATAACAAAAATCTTACATGCATCCGTCAGGATTTCCTTTTCTTGATCAGATAGGGAACCATACAAATCCATGAAATCCTTGCAGCGGAATGTCTGAGGTGTTTGACCTTGATAGAGGTGAGCACGATTTGGAATATCCGTGATAAACTGACCATTAGTACTTTCAACAATGGTATCAACTGCTTCTACTACTGTGTCAACCGCATCATGATTTTGGGCAAGTTTGATATTGTCCTGAATCATACGAAGTGTGATAAATGGACGAACAGAGTCGTGGGTAATCACGATATCTTCTGGAGTGATTGGACGATAGGCATCAATAGCTTCAATAATCTTCTCGATACTGGTATTGCGATCAGCCCCACCTTTGGTAATGATGATGCGATCCTTGTGGAGAGAAAGATACTTGTCAACTAGGTCCTCAGCGTGTGACACCCAGTCTCCATGAACTCCAACCACAATTTTTTCAATACTTGGTTCTAAGACAAATTTTTCGATTGTGTGGATCAAAATAGGTCGATCACCCAACTCCAAGAATTGTTTTGGTAAATTACTGATTCCCATGCGTGTGCCAGTTCCTCCGGCTAGGATTCCTGCATAGATCATTTATATTCTCCTTTAGTTTATTCTAAAAAACTCATTACCATCTATTATATCACAATCTATCTTTATCATGAAGAAAAGACAGAGCGTCATTTAGTCTAATCAACACACCATTTAAGGTAAAAAGTGAACAATGCCTTACTAAATCTGGAAAGACCATAACAAATTAAGAAATAAAATTAGGTTATCCTCTATATTCTCCTCTCAACGTTCGGTTAATATAGAGTTCTTTAGAATATAATACAAACCTTAAAGAAAACTTAAACACATTTTTTAGAATACAAAAATAAGCTAGGAAACTGTTCAAATTTATCTAGACAACTACAGTTCCTAACTTTCTTGTTTTTATTTATGATGATGGAATAGATTATTTTTCCTGTTCTTGGTCACTAAGTCCTTTAACTGCCTTCTTAAACTCAGACAGCATTTTACCGATTGATTCACCCAGTTCTGGTAAACGTTTTGGTCCAAAGATTAAGAGTGCACCTAGAACAATGATAATCAATCCTGGAGCACCGATATCACGTAAGATTCCCATTCTTTTCTCCTTTCATTTTTTTCTTTATTATTCTCTTGCTAATTGCAATACTAAGCTCATAGAGCAAGATTAAAGGAATTGTCATGGCTAAATCGCTGATAAAATCAGCTGGTGTCAAAATAACAGCTAGCACCAATAAAATAAAGTAGGCATAACGTCTATAGGTAACTAAGAACCTTGGTCCAATCAAGCCAATCGACGTTAAAAAAGCGATAATGACTGGCAATTCAAAGATGAATGCCAAAGGGACAGTTGTTTGAAAAACAAAGTCTAAGTAGTTCTGAGCTGTTAATTGGGTTTCAAATAATCCTTCCCCTAGTCCTAAAAGCACTTGAAGTAAGGCAGGCGTTACAAAGTAGAATCCAAAGACTAGTCCAAGTAGAAAGCAAATAAAACTAGCTGGAATATAGGCAAAAATGGCTCTTGCTTCTTCTATTTTCAAGCCTGGTTTGATAAAACTCCAAATCTGATAAATTGTAAAAGGTAGAGTAATAGTAAAGGACATTAGGTTCGCTAAACGAAAATAAATCCACAGAATATCATTTGGACCTAATACAATCAATTTTTGATTAAAGGACTGAGTTAGATAGTAGTAAAGCTGATCTGCAAACAATAAAGCTCCACAAAAGACTATAGAAAAGCAGGCTATAACAGCAATGAACCTCTTTCTAAATTCTACCAGATGTTCAACGATTGTCAATTTTTTTGTATCCATCTACTTTTCACCCTGTCTCAATGTGACAACCAAAACAATTATCAAAAAGACTAGCTGACTTCCTAAACCTTCCCAACTTGGATAGATACCCAATAGGTCGATCGTTGGGAAACCTAATATTAAGTGATTTGGAGCCATATTGGTCAGCTGCAGAGCATGTACGCTAACACCTAGCATCTTAAAGGCAAGAGCATAAATCATCCATGTCAGGATAAAGAAGATCTTGTGAGGGAGAATAAATTGACTCGCTTTGTTCATCAGGAATGCGATAACTAGCAAGACCAACAAAGCTAGAGAAATACCTAGAATAAAGTCAAAACGAGATATTCTCGGTAAAATTCCTACATAAAATAGTATGGTCTCTGCCCCTTCACGAAAAACAGCTAGAAAACTTAGAGTAAACATGGAAATGAATGAACCTGTCTTGGTCACAGTTTTCATCTGGGAA
>NZ_KQ970235.1:660321-663759 GCF_001579025.1 Streptococcus oralis | reverse complement strand
CACAGTTTTCATCTGGGAATCCATAAAGTCATTCCATTTTTTGACCGAGGATTTACTATGAAGCCAGATTCCGATCAAAATCATCATCACTACTGCGAAAATACCAACAACTCCTTCGATGATTTCACGATTAGCCCCCGATATTACAGCAGGAAAGGCAATTTGTAATATAAATGCAATCACTAGACTCGCAGCGATACCTGTTAGGGCCCCACCATATACCCACTTGAGTCCTTTGCGCATCTTGGCTGCTTTTAGAGTTGTGACCAAAGCCATGACGATTAAGAGGGCCTCCACTCCTTCCCGTAGGAGAATGAGCATAGCATCAAAAGCATTGTAGCTTGCATTGGTATCAATTTGAGATAAATCCGCAATCAGTTTTTCTAATTTTTCTTGATATTCCTTCTCACTTCCCTTGACCATGATTACAGGACTTTCGCTTTCAACTCGTGTATAGAGGGAAGGATTGGTCGTGCTAACAGAACCCTCAATCGTTGGCCAGATAGTGATGAATTCCTTCATACTAGCTGCCCCTGATGCTTGGTCACCAGCTTGGAATTGTTCCAAAGCCTTCTTCAAAAGGGCAATACCGTCTTTGAGACTTAAATCAGAAGATGCTTCTGCGACTTCTTTGCCAGCCACAAAGTTATCAATAGCAGTTTTCAAGTCATTAAAAGAAGTCTGAATTGCATTATAATCTGTCGGCTCTGTTTCGATACTACTCCGTAAGAAAGAAATAGCTGTTTCTACTTGACCATAATGAGCTGTATTGTTGTCACGGACAACACTCTCATTGATGGTCCAAGTGGAATTCATCTTTTTATAGGCTTCTCGAATTTGCTCTATGTCTTTGGAAGAAATTGCCTTATCCAGAACCTCAAAACGCGGTCTTAGTCGACTAACAAGCTTTTCTTTTTCAGCATCAAGATCTACTGGATTTTGCTCTTTCTCAAATGCAAGAAGAGCAGATGAAATCTGTGTCAGATTTTCCTCACTTATATCTCCTGTCAGAGCAAGCTTTTCCTTGACGATCTTACCAGCTTCCGAATCAGAATGTTCTACTTTTTCAAAATCCGTCGCCATTTCTCTAACAAGAGCTTTGGCTTCTGCCTGATTATCATTTTTTACAGCCTTAGAGGCATCCGTTATCTTTACAAAATATGAACTCAGGCTTTCCTGTGCGCTAACGGGAAAAACAGCTAACAAGAGAAAAGACAAAGCTAAGAAACAAATGTTAATCTTCCAATAATTTTTGACCAATATAGCCTCCTTTCTCTACTCCACCAAAGCAGGCAAAGAGACCGCTACCGATGTGGGTTACATACTCATTCATCTTGTCTGTAGCTCCAAGGTTAGTTTGAACCTTGATAAAATGATCTGGATCCTTTTGGAAAGAAATAAAGAGCAAGCCTGTGTCAAATTGTCCAGTCTTTTCATCAATTCCATCTGAATATGAATAGGATCGACGTAAGAGTGGCTTATCTACCTCTTTAGCTAATCGAACATGCGAATCATCTGGCAAAAGACTTAAATCCACTTCATCAAACTCATTCTTCTTACCAAAGGGAGCGCCACTTTCCTTGTAGCGACCAAAGGTATTTTCTTGCTCTTCAAGATTGGTTCGATCCCAAGTATCGAGAAACATCTGGATGCGGCGAACGGCCATATAGGATCCATTTTGCATCCAATCCTTGCTGTCTGCCCAGACAACACGATCAAAATCCTTCTCTTTGGTCACATTGGCTGTTCCATCCTTGAAACCAAAAAGGTTGCGGGGTGTCTCCAGACGATCTCCAATGGCTGCAAAACCTGACTGACTCCAACGGAGAGTCACCGCATTTCTCCCTTTACGGATAAGGTTGCGAATAGCATGAAAAGCAACTTGCTCGTCATCTGCACAGGCTTGGATAACAATATCTCCCCCAGTATATTTTTCACGCAGTTGCTCTTTTGGGAAGGGAGGTAAATCCTTAAAAAGTTGAGGACGTTTTTGCTCTAATTTCATCTTTTTCAGGAAACTAGCAGACACACCAAAAGTCAACGTTAAACGATGAGGATTTAGCCCCACGGTTTCTCCAGTGTCACTAGGTGGCAAGAGAGCATTCTGACCATCTTTTTTAACCAATTCCCCCTCGACCAACTTGGCACTATAATCCGTCCAATCCTTGAACAACTGGATAATCTTATCCTTATCCGTCGTATGCAAGTCCAAAACGACAAAATAGATATTTTTTTGCATGGGCGTACTAATCCCAGCCTGATGCTTGCCATAAAAAGCAATCTTTTCATTACCGTACGAGATGTTTTCTTGATTTCCTAGTTTAGGTGCGAAAAAAGCAGAAGCACCAGAGAGCCCTAGCGCTAGTCCAGCACCTCCAATACCCGCTTTTTTTAGAAATTCTCGACGGTCCATTTTTTTCTCAAAAAACTTTTCATCTTTATCAGTCATACTGCTTATTCTCCATCAAGAAATTTGCCCATTTGTGATAGAGGTTCACCAAGTTTTGTCACGGCTTCAGCCAATTCCTTGGTGTCTTCTTTTGTCAAATCAGTATAGAGTTTGTAGTGTTCCTTGTCTGTCATGTGTTTATCCAGCAAACTATTAACAGATTTGAAATCAGCTTCTAATTCTTTAACTAAATCAGCATCTGATTTTTCTAGTAAAGGTTTAAATAGTTGGAAAATTTTCTCAGCACCCTCGATATTAGCACGGAAATCGTACAAATCTGTATGAGAATAGATTTCCTCTTCACCTGTAATCTTGCTTGTCGCTACTTCATTAAGCAAGTCAACTGCTCCAGTCAACATTACCTTGTAGTCCACATCTACAGTCGCAATCTTAGCTTTCAATTCCTTAATATCATTGACCAATTGATCACCGTATTTTTCAGTCCCTTTTGTGGTATTATCTTCCCAAAGGATACGCTCGATACGGTGGAAACCAGACCAGCCTTCCTCAGTCTTATTTTCATCTACGTAGTCTGCTAAACGGAAGTCAATCTTGACATCTGACTCACCAAAACTTTCTGCAATCGGTTCTGAACGCTCATAAGACATACGAATCAGTGGATAAACCTTCTTAGCCTCTTCTAATTTGCCTTCTTTCAACAGTTTGACAAAGCCTTCCGTATCTGTCAAAAGTTTATCAATTTGCTCTTGTACAAAAGTCTTATAGTCAGCAGTGGCCTTATCCAGCATTTTTTGCTTGTCTTCAGACAAGGCTGTCACCTTAGAGGAATCATTTGTGTTGCTTGGCTTAGATTGATTATTAGCACAAGCAGTCAATAGCAAGGCTGAAGATAAAAGGACGAAACCTAGTTTTTTCATTATTTTCTCCTATTAGTTCAGGAAGCCTGAATTTTTTTTACGTTCCATTATATCATGTCTTCTCTCATTTTTCAATGAATTGTCAGAAAATTTAATGTTGGCCATCTAAAA
>NZ_KQ970235.1:644649-660301 GCF_001579025.1 Streptococcus oralis | reverse complement strand
AATGTTGGCCATCTAAAACTAATAATAGACTTTTGCCCCTAAAATTGATAAAATAAAAAGGAAAATAATAGAAAAAAGGAAACTGTAAACCGCCATGATGAACATGCAAAACATGATGCGCCAAGCACAAAAACTTCAAAAACAAATGGAACAAAGCCAAGCAGAACTCGCTGCAATGGAATTTGTTGGAAAATCAGCTCAGGACCTTGTCCAAGCAACCCTAACCGGAGACAAAAAAGTTGTCAGCATTGACTTCAACCCAGCAGTTGTAGATCCAGAAGATCTCGAAACACTTTCTGACATGACTGCGCAAGCAATTAATGCTGCTCTTGAACAAATTGATGAAACGACTAAGAAGAAACTAGGAGCTTTCGCTGGAAAATTGCCTTTCTAATCCACAAAAAAAGAGAAACATCTGTTTCTCTTTTTTTTCTTAGAAATCAAAGAATTCCATTGCTTTCTTTAAGAGTAATTCCGTATATTCCGGATCGTCTTGAGCCATTGTGACTTGTGACTGGACCATTTCAAGATCATCAGTAATCATGCCATCTGCACCAAGACGAACGGCTTTATCAAATGCCTCCGAACCATTTACTGTCCAAACATAGAGTCTCTGATCAGTTGTCCAGAGTTTATTGACAAAGTATTCATCCAAAGTCGAGTACTCCATAGTGTAACCCGTTGCCTTGGTTCTTGGGAAGATACTGTTATAGGGAAGAATAAAGTAAACTGGAATTTCAGAATCATAAGTCAACACTTTATCAATCACATGGTAGTCTAGTGATTGCATCTGATGTCCATATTTCTTGATAGTCGCCCCATACTTTTCGAGGAAATGGTCCATCATTTGCGGACTATCTTTTTTACTGGTCTTAATCTCAATCAGCAATTTTTGGTTTAAAGCATTTGCACGCTCTAAATAGGCATCAAAGCTTGAAATCTTTGTTTGATAACCATTCTCGTAAATATCTGTATTTGTTAATTCATCCAGAGTCAAATCTTGCGGTGTAGCATTAATACCTGTTAAATTTTTGAGGTTAGCATCGTGCATCATCACGAACTGACCGTCTTTCGTTTCCTGCACATCCATTTCGATGAGATCTGGTTTTAGTTGAGCTGTTTTTTCTAAAGACTGCACAGTATTTTGAACACCGTTTTTATTACTTACTCCTCTATGCGAAATCACTAAAGGTGTATTGGTATCCGGAGATTCTAGATAAACGTAGCCTTCTATGGCAAAGATGATGCTTGCACACCCCATGACACCCCATCTCATCAGATGATCTTTCTTTCGCCTTGGCATGATCTCCAACTCCTCTCCTGTAAGGAAGGAAACAAACTTCACTAGGAAATAAGTCAGGGTCATGTAATGGAAATTTTTAATCAAGACAAAATTAATCACACCGAGAATCAAGGACTCTTTTTGAGTTAGATTATCCATCACTGCTTGCGCAAAAAGCAAAGGAATTAACAAACCAAAGAAGAAGAGATAGGTTTTAATGATAATGAGTAAGAGATGCCAAGAGAAGAAAAGGACATTTTTCTTTGTCTTTTGGAGACTATATTTCACACTTTCTCTTACGGTCTTTCTTTCAAAGAGAATCTTAGGAAGGGCAAACATAAATCGGACAGAGATGTAGAGAAAGATCCAAGCGGATGCTATGATCATCAGACCTACCAGCCAATGCTTACCTTCCCAATAATTCACAATAAAATCAGGGATAATAATTTTGTTGAGGTAGTAGATTTTTAAAATCTTACGGATGAACGGGAAAAGCAAAGCAATGTAAAAAAAGACAAAGGCCATCTTACAAAAGCTCAATCGCTTAACGAATAGAAAGCTCTGTTGAAATACTTTTCTACTATACTCAATTAAAGTTCTCTTTTCATGATAGAGAAGGTGACGAGCCCCGATAAACAAAAGACAAATCTGGAAATAGGCAACCAAGAGATTGATTGCAATTAAGATGAGAAAGGCTAAACTAATAAAAGGCGAGCCTTGTATAATCGCCCAAAAGTTATTGTAGGAGATAAACAAATAACCGGTTTGTCTCAGAAGGATGCCAGCAATCCATGAATTTAATGGTAGCCAGACAAACTCAACCATCATAAATATCAAGAAAAATAGAAATAAAATCTTATCTAGGTTATAGTATATCTTCCTAAAACCTAGCTTTTTAGGTTTTTCAGGTTTCATAAGCACTCCTAGTCTATAAATTGGGATAAATCTAAGCCACCAAAAGGATTATTCATAGAAAAACTACTCTGGTCTTCTATTAATAGCTTTCCTTCATCTGATTCCAAAAAAGCTTCGTAAACACGCGCCGTCATGCGGGCATCCTCTAAACTGTTATGAGACTTCCCGTGAAAGCCTAAAAAATTCGCTACAGTTTGTAATTTAAGATTGGCTATGCCGTGTAAATCAGAACTACGGCGTTCAAAAGCCTCATCATATAGGTCGACCTTATACTGGTCACGATAATCAATGCCATGCTCCAAGAGAATAGGCAAATCACTCTTAGCTGCATTGTAACCAACAATAGGTAAGTCGCCAACAAATGCTTGAAAGTCCTTTAAAACTTGTTCTACTTTTGGCGCATCTTTCAAGGTTTCAGCTGTGATTCCAGTCAAACCATTGATAAAACTCTTCAATGGTGCTGTAGTATAAACATAAGAATCAAAAGCAGCACTTTCTTGTCCATCTTGAAAGCGGACTGCTGATACTTGAATTAAATGGGTAACCCCCTCGTGTTGATTGAATTCCAAATCAAAGGCGATATAATCTCTTAATTTTTCCATTATTTACCTCAATTACTACCCAAACTAAACTATAAATAATAAAAGAAGCCATTAGGTTAGTGAGTAACCCAAACAGCTTCTTTATTTTCCTCCAAAAAGGCGAGCAAAAAAGCCTTTTTTGGTTGCTTGGACTTCTTCTTTTGCTTGGTCCAACTCGAGTTTCAAGGTTTCTTGATCCTTCATGGCTTGAAGAGTTAACTGTTGCTGTTGGTCCAACTGTTTGTCCTTTTCAGCAATCTGGCGGTCTTTGATACGCATCTGTTCATCTTTTTCTGATAACTGGCGGTCTTTTGCCTTGAGCTGCTCGTACAAGCGAAGAATTTCAGCGTTTTTCTCATCGACCAAGATTTCCATCAGTTCACGTTGTTTGACATCATCACTGACTGGTTCATCTTCAAAAATCGTTTTTTTGTAGATTTCTTCTAGCTTGATCAAGCCACTTCGAGTAACTACAGTTACACCTTTGTCATTTTTTTCGTGTCCTCTTCTGGAAGTTCTTTGACACGATTGTTGATTGCTTGACGAGATAGTCCTAAGACCTCTGCAATCTCACTGACGGTCATTTCAATACTCATAATATCCTCTGAAACGTTTTCTAGCTTTTCTTTATTTAAATCTTATCATAAGCTAGATAAACTGTCAAATTTCCGCTTAGTCTAAAGCCTTTAAAAAGGCTAGTAATACTTGGGCAGAACGACGTCCAGCTTCGATAATAAACTCATCAAAAGAGATAGAGGCTTCATGATTGGCATTGTCACTCATAGCACGAATGACTAGGAAAGGTAGGCCAAGAGCCTGAGCCGCTTGAGCAATGGCTGCACCCTCCATTTCAACTGCTAAAACATCCGGAAAGTGGGATTTGATACTAGCAATCTTATCATCCCCAGCTATAAAGCTATCTCCTGTAGCAATCAAACCTAGGTGCCATGTCTGTTCTAACTGAGATAAGTTTTCTTTAATCCTAGCGATAAACTTCTTATCGGATTCAAAGTAAAGAGGTTGACCAGCCATTTGACCATAAGCATAACCAAAAGCAGTCACATCCACATCATGATAAGCCAACTTATCCGCAATCACTATATCTCCAACAGCAATCCCTTCGGCAAGAGCACCTGCTGATCCCGTATTGATGATAGCTTCTACCTGAAAATGGTCAGCTAGAATAGCTACACTCATAGCCGACATGACCTTCCCAATCCCACTCTGAACTAGGACAACTTCTGTCTTGCCAACAGAGCCAGTGTAGTAGGTATTTCCAAGGACTTGGACTTCTTGAGGTTTATCCAAATTCTGAGTCAAATATACGAGTTCTTCTGGCATGGCAGCAATGATTCCAATTTTCATTTCAAGTCCTTTCAATTACAAGAGTTTCATCGCTAAAATTAACAAAATCAAAAGTAGGATGACTGCAAACAAGATACGATTGAGTTTCGAATTAAAAACATTTCTCTTGGTATTCTCAATGCGGCGACTCTTATGAATCGTTGGTTCTACTTCGATTGTAAGTGTATCTTGACTAAAACCGTGGTCTCTAGAACGTGAATAACCAAAATGTTGTGATGCAGTAGGCAGGATTTTGGTTTCCTCATCATCTTGAAGAGGTGGTCCTGAGATTTTCTCACCACGATTGGCACGTTCAATCATTTCATCTGTTAATAAAGGTTTTCCCATGGGTTGCTCCTCTATTTCTTTTGTAGTTCCCAGTACTGGATTGCCATGATAGTCTTAGCATCACAGATATGACCTGACTGGATCAGGTTCTTGGCCTCCTCTAGACTCACTTCTAGAACCTCCAAGGTTTCATCATCGTCTTGCGGACGAGGATTATCTACCTTAGTCAAATCACTTGCTAGGTAGAGTTTCAATTTTTCATTACAAAAACCAATCGCAGAATAGAAATCATACAACAGTTCTAACTTAGCCGTGTAGGCAACTTCTTCTTCCAATTCACGAAGTGCAGCTGCCATTGGATCTGCATTTTCACCAGTTTCCAGTTTTCCTGCGGGAATCTCATAAGAAACAGCCTCAATGGCCTTTCTATATTGCTTAACGAGTACAATTTTATCCTCAGCTGTCACAGCTAGAACACAAACGGCTCCATTGTGAAAAATTAAATCACGTTGGGCAGTACCTTTGCCTTCTGGCAGTTCTACCTGATCTTGCACCAGTTTAAAGATAGGGCCTTGATAGATTTCTTTTCGACTAAGCGTTTTTTCTTCAAATTCCATAATCGACTCCTACTGGTTCTTAGGATGATGAGGCAAGCGCCTTGCGTACTCATCCTTGTTAACTTGTCGTCCACGTCCAACTGCGATAGCATCCGCAGGTACATTCTTGGTAATGGTTGAACCAGCTCCAACCAGAGAATTATCTCCAAGTTCTACAGGAGCGATGATGGTTGAATTTGAACCAACAAAGACATTGTTGCCAATCACGGTCTTATATTTGTTTTTACCGTCATAGTTTACTGTAATCGTACCAGCACCAAAGTTAACATGGCTGCCTACTTCACTGTTTCCGATATAGGTTAAATGACCTGCCTTGGTATTTTCACCGATTGAAGAACCTTTGACTTCTACGAAGTTTCCAATATGAACCTGAGAAGCTAGGCTTGAACCTGGTCGGATATGGGCATAAGGACCTACAGTCACGCCATCTGAAACTGTACTTTCCTCTATCATGGAATTCGTAATCACAGCCCCAGCTCCAATATTACTATCCACAATATAAGTTCCATTTGTTAAAACAGTCTCTGCCCCAATCTTCGTTTGACCTTTTAAGGTAACATTAGCTTCGATTTGGACCTCAGGAGCAATCTCAACATCAATGTCGATGTAGGTTGCTTCTGGATTGACAAAGCTGACGCCGTTAACCATGTGCTTTTGATTGATACGGCGTCGCATCACTGCTTCTGCAGTCGCAAGAGCTACACGGTCATTTACCCCAAGACTTTCATCAAAGTCTTTCAGAGTATAGGCACCAACCTTCTCACCAGCCTCACGGAAAATACCAATCACATCGGTAATATAGTACTCTCCTTGAGCGTTGTTGGTGTTGATATTTTTAAGGGCTTCAAAAAGACGTTGGTTATCAAAAACGTAAGTTCCTGTATTGATTTCCTTGATTTGTTTTTCAAAGTCTGAGGCATCTTTTTGCTCAACAATACGAAGAACTTCTGCATTATCGTTACGGACAATTCGACCGTATCCAAAAGGATTTGCCGCTTCAGCTGTTAAAATAGTCGCCACATTTTTGTGATTGATATGGAAATCTAAGAGGTTTTTCAAGCTTTCACCTGTAATCAGAGGAGTGTCTCCAGCGATAACCAAGGTGTGGCCTGTACGATTTTGGAGAATAGGCTCTGCCATCATGACAGCATGCCCAGTTCCTAGTTGTTCTGATTGGGTAACAAAGTCTGTCTGACCGGCTAATACTTGCTCAACTAGCTCTGCCTTGTGACCAACTACAGTAACTGTTTTTTCAGGTTGAATAGCACCAACACTACGAAAAACATGTTCCAACATCGAAATTCCAGCTACTTTGTGAAGTACCTTTGGAAGATCTGATTTCATGCGAGTACCTTTACCCGCTGCTAGAATAATGGCATAATTTGACATAATCTTCTCTTTTCTCTAGAAATTCCCTTATATTATACCATAATTTAGTTTCTTAGGAGTAAACAAACAAAGAAATAGGGAAAAGACGCCCATATATTCACTTTTTCCGATGTTTTCTTTGATTTTTTTACCTATTTACGTTAAACTATTTAAATATGAGAAAAAAGATTCATCCAGCTATTATTTTTATTTTATTTACTATATTTATAGCTATTTTGATCCTCAATAGACCAACTTATGAAGACCATCCTATCAAGTCAAAACCCAATGCAGTCCAGGTTGAAAATCAGGCCTTGCATAATCTTGACAAACCTATTATTGATGTCTCTGGTTGGCAAAGACCTGAGGAAATCAACTACGATACCTTGTCTCAAAATATTTCAGGTGTTATTGTTCGCGTCCACAATGGGGCTCAACATACTGAAAAAAATGATGCCGCTTATGCCAATGGTATTGATAAAGCCTATAAAAGTCATATTACAGAATTTCAAAAGCGTAATGTCCCAGTTGGAGTCTATGCCTATCTAGCTAGCCCCAGCAAGGAGGAAATGGAAAAAGCCGCTGAAGTTTTCTATAATGCTGCTTCTCCTTACAACCCTAGTTACTATTGGTTGGACGTGGAAGAAAAAACAATGTCTGATATGAATGAAGGGGTTGAAGCCTTTCGTGCTAAACTGGAATCTTTAGGTGCTAAAAACATCGGCATCTATATTGGAGTTTACTTCATGCAAGAACACAGTATCAATACAGATAAGTTTACTGCTATTTGGATTCCTTCCTACGGGACAGACTCTGGTTACTTTGAAACAACACCCAATACCAGTTTAGACTATGACCTCCATCAGTATACTTCAAAAGGAAGAATAGCTGGATTTGAGCATCATTTAGATATTAATCTCATTTCTACCTTGAAGGAAAAAGAAGAAACCTTCAGAAAACTATTTTTAAGACCATAAAACAAGTGAAAATTGCTCTCTTTTTCACTTGTTTTTTCATTTTCTTCTCGTCTGTGTTATAATTGATAGAATAGAGAAAGAATTTTATGAAATTGAGGATTTTATGATGTTTTCATGGATTGCAAGAGTTATTAAGGGAATCGTCATCGCCTTAGGATTTATCCTACCAGGAATTTCTGGCGGTGTTTTAGCAGCTATTTTGGGGATTTATGAGCGAATGATTCGCTTTCTGGCTCACCCCTTTAAGGATTTTAAAGAGAATGTCCTATACTTTATCCCAGTAGCAATCGGGATGTTGCTAGGCATTGGTTTGTTTTCTTATCCAATCGAGTATCTGCTAGAAAATTACCAAGTCTATGTTTTATGGAGTTTTGCTGGAGCTATCATCGGTACGGTTCCTAGTCTCCTTAAAGAATCTACTCGAGAATCTGATCGTGATAAGATTGACCTAGTCTGGTTCTGGACTACCTTTATCCTTTCAGGACTAGGGCTCTACGCGCTAAATTTTGTTGTAGGTTCTCTCAGTGCTAGTTTCGCTAGTTTCATCTTAGCGGGTGCTCTTTTAGCACTTGGTGTCTTGGTGCCTGGTTTAAGTCCGTCAAATCTACTCTTGATTTTAGGATTGTACGCTCCAATGCTAACTGGTTTTAAGACCTTTGATTTATTCGGTACTTTCCTTCCTATCGGAATTGGTGCAGGAGCAACTCTTATTATCTTTTCAAAATTAATGGACCATGCCTTAAACAACTACCACTCCCGTGTTTATCACTTTATTATTGGAATTGTGCTATCAAGCACCCTCTTGATTTTGATTCCAAATGCTGGAAATGCTGAAAGTATCCAATACACTGGACTATCTATCGTGAGTTATGTTCTCATCGCCTTCTTCTTTGCACTTGGCATTTGGCTTGGTATCTGGATGAGTCAATTGGAGGATAAATATAAATAATGGCAAAGAAAGTTAAGATTAAAAAAACCTTGGTTGAACAAATCTTGACCAAGGCGGGTATTGACCATACTGGTATTCAAATCAACGCGCTTGAGGGAGAACTTCCTTCGGAATATGATCGAACTCACATCTTTAAAACCTTGGCTCTGCTGGGTGATAAGACGGGGCCAATCATCGGAATCGTTCCCATAACAGAACACCTCGCTGAGAAAAAACTAGCAAAGGTTTCTGGTAATAAAAAAGTCAGCATGATTCCACAAAAAGACCTAGAAAAAACGACAGGCTATATTCATGGGGCTAATAACCCCGTCGGCATTCGCCAAAAACACAATTATCCTATTTTTATTGATCAGACTGCTTTGGATTTAGACAAAATGATTGTCTCTGCTGGAGAAGTCGGGCATAGTATCATCATCCGACCTCAAGACTTAGCCAGCTTTGTAAAAGCGGACTTTGCTGACATCTTGGAGGAAGACAACTGATGAAACTCTATTTTGTCCGCCATGGTCGCACCCTCTGGAATCTTGAAGGACGTTTTCAAGGTGCTAGCGGTGACTCTCCCCTTCTTCCAGAGTCCATTGACATCCTAAAACAACTGGGTCAACATCTCAAGGAAATTCATTTTGATACGATTTATTCTAGTGATTTACCCAGAGCAGTTAAGTCTGCTGAAATTATCCAAAGTCAACTCCAGTCCCCTTGTCCTTTAAAGAGCATTCCTGACCTACGTGAATGGCAACTTGGCAAACTAGAGGGATTAAAAATCGCTACGCTCAATGCCATCTACCCACAACAAATCAAGGCCTTTCGCTCTAATCTGGCTCAGTTTGATACGAGGATGTTTGAAGCCGAATCTCTCTACTCTACGACTCAGCGAACCATTCAGTTTATCAAATCTCTGAAAGAAAGTCCGGCTGAAAGAATTCTGATTGTCGGGCATGGGGCAAATCTCACTGCTAGCCTTCGTACACTTTTAGGCTATAAAGAAGCTCACCTCCGCAAAGATGGAGGCTTGGCCAATGCTAGTCTGACAGTTTTAGAGACCGATGATTTTGAAACCTTCACTCTGGAAAGATGGAATGACACTTCCTATCAAGAAAAATAATGGAACTTGATCTTAATAGTCAAGTTCTTTTTAGTTTTCAAAGAATATCCGTGAATTTCTCTGCTATTTATGATAAAATGGGAGTATCGCAAAAAATGACTCATCGTATCAAATTTTGAGTAAAATTAGGAGGAACCCATGTCTACAGAACATATGGAAGAACTAAATGACCAGCAGATCGTTCGCCGTGAAAAAATGGCTGCGCTCCGTGAACAAGGAATCGATCCCTTCGGAAAACGTTTTGAACGTACTGCTAACTCTCAAGAGCTTAAAGACAAATTTGCAGAACTTGATAAAGAACAATTACATGAATTAAACGAAACTGCTACTATCGCTGGACGCTTAGTAACTAAACGTGGTAAAGGGAAAGTCGGCTTTGCCCATCTTCAAGACCGCGAAGGTCAAATCCAGATCTACGTTCGTAAAGATGAAGTTGGTGAAGAAAACTACGAAATCTTCAAAAAGGCTGACCTTGGTGACTTCCTTGGTGTCGAAGGTGAAGTCATGCGTACAGATATGGGAGAACTTTCTATCAAGGCAACTCACATCACACACTTGTCTAAAGCACTTCGCCCGCTTCCTGAGAAATTCCACGGTTTGACTGACGTTGAAACAATTTATCGTAAACGTTACCTTGACTTGATTTCTAACCGTGAAAGCTTTGAACGCTTTGTCACTCGTTCAAAAATCATCTCTGAAATCCGTCGTTATCTAGACCAAAAAGGTTTCCTTGAAGTGGAAACACCTGTTCTTCATAATGAAGCCGGTGGTGCTGCTGCCCGTCCATTTATCACTCACCACAATGCCCAAAACATTGACATGGTGCTTCGCATCGCGACTGAGCTTCACTTGAAACGCCTTATCGTTGGGGGTATGGAACGTGTTTATGAAATTGGCCGTATCTTCCGTAACGAAGGAATGGATGCTACTCATAACCCTGAATTCACTTCTATCGAAGTTTACCAAGCTTATGCAGACTTCCAAGATATCATGGACTTAACTGAAGGTATTATCCAACACGCTGCTAAGGCAGTTAAGGGTGATGGTCCAGTTAACTACCAGGGCACTGAAATTAAGATCAACGAACCATTTAAACGTGTTCACATGGTGGATGCTATCAAAGAAATTACTGGTGTAGATTTCTGGCAAGACATGACTTTCGAGGAAGCTAAAGCTATCGCTGCTGAGAAGAAAGTTCCAGTTGAGAAACACTACACTGAAGTTGGTCACATCATCAATGCCTTCTTTGAAGAATTTGTTGAAGAAACCTTAATCCAACCAACTTTTGTCTACGGACATCCAGTAGCTGTGTCTCCACTCGCTAAGAAAAATCCTGAAGACGAACGCTTTACTGACCGTTTCGAGCTCTTTATCATGACTAAGGAATACGGTAATGCCTTTACTGAGTTAAACGACCCAATCGACCAACTTAGTCGCTTTGAAGCCCAAGCCAAAGCTAAAGAACTTGGTGACGATGAAGCAACAGGTATCGATTACGACTACATTGAAGCTCTTGAATACGGTATGCCACCAACAGGTGGTTTGGGAATCGGTATCGACCGTCTCTGCATGCTCCTCACTGATACAACTACTATCCGTGATGTATTGCTTTTCCCAACAATGAAATAATACTCTTCGAAAATCTCTTCAAACCACGTCAGCATTTCCTTGCCGTAGATATATGTTCCTGACTTTGTCAGTCTTATCTACAACCTCAAAACAGTGTTTTGAGTAGCCTGCGGCTAGCTTCGTAGTTTGCTCTTTGATTTTCATTGAGTATAAACCCTTATCCTCTGGTACTTGCCAGAGGATTTTTCGATACAAAAAGAGACTGATAAAAAACTCAATCTCTTTTCTTATTCTTGATTTTTAACTTGACTGGTGGCTACATCTTCCCCAAACCATTTCTGGCTGATTTCCTGAAATTTTCCTTCTTGGTATAGTGAGATAAAGGCTTGATTCAAAGCAGCTAGCAAAGTTTTATCAGCAGGTCTAACACCCACTGCAAAAGCTTCACTTTCAAATCCAGCTGAAAAGACACTGTAGTCATTTAATATTCCTTCAGACTGGAGATAATAATTGGCATATACCCGGTCAATCAACAAGGCATCAATCCGGTCATTTTTCAAATCAATTAAGGCTTCATTAAAACTTTGGTATTGATTGGCCTTCTGATCTTTTACTCGATTCTTGAGTAGTTCGGGTTGTCCTTCAAATTACAATAGCCAGAAGATCCAGCCTGGGCCCCTAAAACTTTGTCTGTCATATCCTGAATTGAGTGAATATTTTGAGACTTTTTAGAGACCAAAACTTGTTGATTTTCCATGTACGGAATGGTAAAGGCAACCTTCTCTTTCCGTTCATCTGTAGCTGTATAGCCATTCCAGATAGCATCAATAGTACCATTTTGTAGTTCGGTTTCTTTCATATCCCAGTCGATGGGTTGAAATTTAATCTGAATTCCTAGCTTTTCAGAGACAGCTTGGGCTAGGTCAATATCAAAACCTGCATACTGGCCATTCTTTTCCTCAAATCCCATGGGAACAAAGGTATTGTCAAATCCAATGGTAATGCTTCCCTGTTTTTGATATTTGGCCCAATTATCCTGATTTGGATCACTTGCCTTCTGAGTACAAGCCGTCAGGAAGAAGCTAAAGAACAGAGCAAGTACAAGGGCAATTTTCTTTCTCTTCATAGGCACCTCCTAGTCCTACTTTGGATCAACCTTAAGGATCTGATCAGCAATGTTTTCTGCAAACTGAAGATCGTGGGTCACAACAATCTGAGTCATCCCACGCTCTTTATTTTGAAGGATAAGTTTTTCTACTTCTAATCGCAATTCTGGATCTAAAGCTGATGTAGGCTCATCATATCCAATAATTTCTGGGTTTATCATCATAGCGCGTGCTAAAGCCACCCGTTGTTTTTGCCCACCTGAAAGTGAGAATGGAAAGGCATCTGCATGCCCAGCTAACCCAAGTTGTTCTAATAAACCACGCGCCTTCTTCTCAGCAACTTCCTTCGCCATGCTCATTGTTTTTATAGGCGACAGAGTTAAGTTATCTAGAACTGACAAATGCGGAAAGAGTTGAAAATCTTGGAAAACAAATCCCAGAAGATTGCGCTTTTCTAGTTCGTCTATAGCTAGCGATTCGCCGTTATAGTAGATTTCCCCCGAATCGATGGTTTCCAGTCCAGCTAGCATACGTAATAGGGTTGTCTTTCCGCCTCCTGATGGACCTACGATTGCAAGGATTTGCTTTTCAGGAATTGATAGGCTGAAATTGGTTAAGATTTGTTTGCCAGCAAAGGCCTTGTTAATGTTTCGTAATTCTAACATAGCAATCCTCCTATCTGTAATAACTGTACTTCTTCTCAAGTTTTTTCGCTACAATGGTTACAAGACCAATCATAATCAAATAAATCGCTCCAGCTAAAAACATAGGAACAAGACTAGCATCTCGATTGGCTGCTGTCCGACTTGCCAAAATCAAATCTGAAATCCCAAGGGCATAAACCAATGAAGTATCCTTGACCAAACTCATGATTTCATTAAAGACGCTCGGTAAGACAATCTTTGTAACTTGAGGAAGAATGATATAGCGAACTGTAGAAAAAGGGCTAAATTTTAACACTTTTGCGGCTTCATACTGCCCTTTGGGTATGGTTTCAATCCCTCCACGAAAGATTTCTGCAAAGTAGGCTGCATAGTTCAATACAAAAGCGATCACAGCAGCAGGCAAACGATCTAAACGAATCCCAATACTAGGGAGAACATAGTAAATAAAGATTAATTGCAAGAGCAAGGGAGTCCCTCGCATCACCCAAATATAAAGGTCAATCAGATAATGGAGGGGTTTCCAGCGGACTTGTAAAGCAAAGGCAACGACAATACCTAAAGGAATTGAAAAGATCAAGACCAGAGCAAAGACTTGAAGTGTCATACTTGCACCGTTCAATAAACTTGGTAATATCTCAAACATATAAGACATACTGCACCTCCTAAAAATTATTGTTCCTATTATAGCATAAATAAACAATTTAGCAAGGGTTTTTGTAAAAAAATTCTATTTTTCAAAAAAACGTATCTGCCAAATTGACGGATACGTTCTTTTAGAGAGATAACTTTTAAAGTGTTTCTAAGAGTTCTTGCATTTGAACATCATCTGGAACGAGTTTTAAATAAGCTTCAGCTTGTACTTTGGCTTCTTCAAAATACCCCAATTCACGTAAAAGATAAGTATACTGCTCCAGAAACTCAGGATTATCCTTGAGATCAGGCGATAGTTCCTGATAGAGCTCATAGGCCTTATCTAAATCCTCGATTTCCTGATAAGAACGGGCAATCATCCACTTGGTCAAGAGATTTTCAGGTTCTTGACTTTGCAGAGCGATGATATCTTCGTACCGCTCTTGTTCCATATAAATGGTTGCAAGGCGAAGGAAAATTTCTTCTGTATCCTCTGCATCATCTTTGGCAGTAAGAAGAAACTGCTCAGCACCACTAGGATCATGCAATTCATACGAAAACTGTGAAGCAGCTAGCAAGAGCCGAGTTTCAAATGGATTTTTCTCCAAACCTTGTTTAACGATACGAAGGGCCTCTTCCACCTGATGTTCCTTGTGCAATGCTTGACTATAACCATATTCATATCCTTCAAAATCAGGTGAAATAGTATCAATCTGCTTAAAGTAAAGAACAGATTTTTGATACTCTTCTTGGTCAAAGTAAAGACTAGCCAGTTCAAAGGCAGTTTGGTCATCGTATTCTAATTCTAAAGCTTTTTCTAAGAATTCAGTTGCAGCTTCAAACTTACCTAACTGGGCATAAGCGTAGCCAATTCGCTGATAGGTTGAGACACCCGTTTGCTCATAGATGGAGCGATTGTCTAATTGAGCATAGCCCTGAATAGCTTCCTGATAATTTCCTAACTCGCTATCCAACTCAGCCAAACCAAAAACTAATAAGGCATCGTCTGAGTAGTTTAGGGCTTCCAGTAACTTTTCACGCGCTACATCTGTCAATCCTTCCAACTGATAGAGGTCTGCCTTCAAGGCCAAGGCCGATACGTACCAGTCACTTTCGGGTGTGATTTCCTCAAGGTAAGCAAAGGCTTCCTCAACATTGCCATCCTCACTAGCAATGCTTGCTAAATTAAGATTCACTTCTGGAAATTCTGTAACGATATATTGGTAAATTTCTTTTGCTTGAGGATAAAAGCCAATTCCCTCTAGATATCTGGCTAGTTCGTAAAGAACTTCACTTGAATCTGTTTCGAGGGCTTTGTGAAAATACTGATCCGCTTTGGTTAAATCCTGTTCATCCAAAGCCTGGAGCATGCGTTGACTATTGTTCACTCTTGATTTCCTCCCCTTCTTCTTCATACAGACCGCTGACTTTTTTATACCAGTTAAAGATAGATGAGATAACGACCTTGGCAGAAGCATAGACAGGAATTCCCAGCAAGACTCCCCAAATACCAAACATGGAACCTGAAGTTAGGAGAACAAAGAGGACATTGATGGGATGGATGTTTAGCTGACTACCTAAAATAAGCGGAGAAACGAAGCGACCTTCAATCGTTTGTTCAACAATAAAGACAATAATCACTTTCAAAAGCATCACAGGTCCTGCAATCAAGCCCAAAACCAGAGCAGGCAACATCGCTAGAAAACTACCCAGGTAAGGTACTAGATTGAGGATACCAGCCGTGATACCAAGAGTCACAGCATATCTGAGACCAATAATCTTAAAGAAGATAATAAACATAATTGCCACGATAATAGCAACTGTAACCTGTCCTCTAACATAGTTTGACAACTGTTTATTAACATCTGACAAAACTTGTCCGACAGGTTCTTTTAACTTGTTTGGGATGAATTTAGTTAGGTAATCCCGCAAGCCTTTCCCATCTCTCAAAAGATAAAAGAGCATGAAGGGTACGATAATAACCGCTACAATGACCTGGGAAACGCTACTGATAAAGGCGCTAACCCAGTTAACAGCTTGAGAAGAGATTTTGCTGGCCCACATGGTCGCCTCACTAGAAACATTGGAAAGAACCTGCTCCAACTGTGGTCTAAAATCATCTGGCAAGCGTTTGGTTACAAGGTCATTGATCACCTTATCAGCATCTTCCAGATATGTCGGCACATTCTTCGCAAAATTTAAGACTTGGCGTTGCAGATTAGGAATTGCGACTGCCAGCCCCCAAATGATAAAGAG
>NZ_KQ970235.1:614090-644150 GCF_001579025.1 Streptococcus oralis | reverse complement strand
ATGATAAAGAGACCGATAATGACAAAAACAATACTAATGGCAAGGACACGATTGATCTTGTGCTTCTCCATCCAGTCAACAATCGGATTGAGGAGGTAATAAAGTAAACCAGATAAAATAACTGGCAACATGACAACTCCTAGAAAATCCAAAACTGGTAAAAAGATAAAACTAATCTTACTTAGAATAAAAATGTTTAGCCCCAGTAACAAGGTTACTAAAAATACAGTGATGGCTTTATTATCTAAAAACCACTTAAAAAACCAAGATAGGCTAAAATGTTTCTCTTTATGTTCCATAAATACATCCTTTCTGTCATTCTTTCATTATACCATTTTTAGACTAAAATAACTCTTTTTTAAAGTGCTTACATGAATGAATCTAGTGCTTCATGACTGCCATTTTGTGGTATAATGAACTTATCATTATTAAGAGGTATGGACATGAAAGAAACTGTTTATTTTGGAACTTACACTCGTCGCTTATCTAAAGGGATTTACAAGGCAGATTTTGATACAGAAACAGGCCAGCTTGCAAATCTTGAACTCTTTGCTGCTGAACCAAGTCCAACCTACCTTGCCTTTGACCAACAGCAACACTTATACACTGTAGGGAGCCAGGATGGCTTAGGTGGAATCGCTGCATATAAGACAGATGGCGCTTTGCTAAATCATGTGGTTGAAGAAGGCGCTCCTCATTGCTATGTGGCAGTGGATGAAAAGCGTAGTCTCGTTTATGGAGCCAACTATCATAAAGGACAAGTTCTGGTTTATAAACGTCAAACAGATGGTAGCCTCATCCAAACAGATCTAGATCAGCATAGTGGACAAGGACCTCATGAAAACCAAACTTCCCCACATGTACACTTTACGGATCTAACACCTGACCAGTACCTCGTCACCTGTGATTTAGGAACAGATGAGGTAACAACCTATGATGTTAGTCCAGAAGGAAAACTAAATAAACTCTACACTTATCACAGCCAAGCTGGGGCAGGTGCACGCCACATCGTTTTCCACCAACACTATAAGATTGCCTATCTCATCTGCGAACTTAATAGCACTATAGAGGTCTTGATTTATGATGGGGTTGGTGAATTTGAACGCATGCAAGTTATTTCAACCTTACCAGATGGATACGAAGGCTTTAATGCTACTGCTGCCATTCGTCTTTCAAAAGATGGCAAATACCTCTATGCATCCAACCGAGGTCATGATTCCATTGCAGTCTATACAATCCTCGCTGATGGTAGCTTGGAATTATTAGAGATTGTACCAAGCCATGGTAAAAATCCACGTGATTTCGACCTAACTCCTGATCAAGAGTTTCTCATTGCTGTTCATCAAGATTCTGATAACGCAACCGTCTTTAAGCGCAATCCTAAAAGTGGTCGTCTTGCAGAGCTTTCTAACGACTTCCATGTCCCTGAAGCAGTCTGCATCAACTTCCCACATTAAAAAAAATGAACTTGAGTTTCAAGTTCATTTTTTTATAGTCTATTTCCAACATTAATACGGTTGATAGCACGCTGCAATGCGATTTTCGCACGACGTTCTTGGTCAATCAAGTGCTTGTCATGGGCTTCTTCGATTTCTCGTTCAGCTCGAAGTTTCGCTCGTTCTGCACGACTGATGTCAATATCACGAGCACGCTCTGCTGAGTCTGCTACAATAGTAATGATATCATTAGCAATCTCGATAATTCCACCGTTCACTGCAATCCAGTTCACATGAGTATCATCATCGATACGTTTCACCTTCACTTCATCAACCGCTAGAACCGCAATCATATTTTCATGTCGTGGCAAGATCCCCATCTCACCATCCAGAGTTCGTACCGATACAAAGCTGGCATGGTGATCATAGACGAGGCCATCTGGTGTCACGATCTGGACAGTTAAATGAGCCATAGATCACCTCTTAAAATCCCATTTTTTCTGCCTTAGCAATGACGTCTTCGATTGAACCGACACCACGGAAGGCATCTTCTGGTAACTGGTCATGTTTTCCTTCAAGGATTTCCTTAAAGCCACGAACTGTTTCCGCTACTGGTACATAAGAACCAGGTTGACCAGTAAATTGTTCTGCAACGTTAAAGTTCTGAGACAAGAAGAACTGGATACGACGGGCACGTGCAACCAAAGTCTTTTCTTCATCAGAAAGTTCATCCATACCAAGGATAGCAATGATATCTTGCAATTCATGGTAACGTTGAAGGACACGTTTAACCTCAGCAGCAACTGCATAGTGCTCCTCACCAACAATCTCAGGTGCCAAGGCACGAGAGCTTGAAGCCAACGGATCAACGGCTGGGTAGATACCCAACTGTACCAACTTACGTTCCAAGTTTGTAGTTGAATCCAAGTGAGCGAAAGCTGTTGCTGGCGCCGGGTCAGTATAGTCATCGGCTGGCACATAGATAGCCTGGATAGAGGTTACAGAACCCTTCTTGGTTGATGTGATACGCTCTTGCAATTGACCCATTTCTGTAGCAAGTGTTGGTTGGTACCCAACGGCTGAAGGCATACGACCCAAAAGGGCAGATACTTCTGAACCAGCTTGAGTGAAACGGAAGATATTATCGATAAAGAGAAGCACATCTTGGCCTTCTACATCACGGAAGTATTCAGCAATTGTCAAACCTGTAAGGGCAACACGCATACGGGCTCCTGGTGGCTCATTCATTTGACCAAATACCATGGCTGTTTTCTCGATAACACCTGATTCTTTCATTTCCCAGTATAGGTCGTTCCCTTCACGAGTACGTTCCCCAACACCGGTAAATACTGAAATACCACCGTGTTCTTGGGCAATGTTGTGAATCAATTCTTGGATCAAGACAGTTTTACCAACTCCGGCACCACCGAAAAGTCCAACTTTACCACCTTTAAGGTAAGGGGCAAGAAGGTCGATAACCTTAATCCCTGTTTCCAAGATTTCAGATGAAGTAGACAATTCATCAAAAGTTGGAGCTTTCTTATGAATTGGCTGACGCTCAGCGTCTTCAGCAAAAGGAGCATCCAAGTCAATGGTATCTCCCAAAACGTTGAAGACACGTCCCAAAGTTTCTTTACCTACTGGCACGGAGATTGGACGGCCTGTGTCCAAAACTTCCATTCCACGAGTCAAACCATCTGTTGATTCCATGGCGATCGTACGGACCATACCATCACCCAACTCCAAGGCTACTTCAAGGACGATTTTTGTTTTTCTTTCGTCATTTTTGTAGACGACAAGTGCATTATTAATCTCAGGAAGTGTTTCCCCTGCTGCAAACAAGACGTCTACAACGGGTCCGATAACCTGAGCAATTTTACCTGAACTCATCTCCTTCTCCTATTCTATATAAGATACTGTCGGTTCCTAGCTCAACTAGGTCCTAAGTTCATTTTGATACGAGGGAGGCAAAGCCTTATTCTAAGGCACTACGCCCCCGCTACGATTTCTGTAATTTCTTGTGTAATCGCCGCCTGTCTAGCACGGTTATACTGGATTGTCAAATCATTGATGACCTTCTTAGCATTATCGGTCGCCGTTTGCATGGCGGTCATACCTGCAGCATTTTCAGCTGTCTTGGCATCGATAATAGCCCCGTAAATCATACTTTCAGCATACTGTGGCAACAATTGCTCTAGAATCTCATCACGGCTCGTTTCTAACTCAAAGGTCAAGCTATACTCTTCATCCGCTTCATTTGGATCCAAGTCAACAATCGGAAGCATTTGTTCCACACGCATTTGACTTGTGAGAGTATTGACATGATGGTTGTAGCAGACGTACAATTCATCAAAAAGTTCGTTTTGGTACATCTCAATCGTTTTTGAAATAATTTTACGAACTTCATCAAAACTAGGTTGATCTGCCAAGCCACGTAGTTCATAGATTGGCTGAATACCACGAGCCTTAAAGAAATCAGCTCCCATACCACCGATACAGATTATCTCAAAATCTTTACCATCTGGATGGTATTCTTCTTTCAACTCCATAACGGCTTTAAGAATGGAAGCATTATAACCTCCAACCAAGCCACGGTCTGAAGTGATAACGATATAGCCTGTTTTCTTAACTGGGCGACTGATGAGCATCGGATTGGTAGAACCACCAGATCCGTTACCATGCAGAATATCCGTCAAAAGCTTACGAACTTTCTGAGCGTAAACTTGGAAGTTGCGCGCTGCTTCTTCAGAGCGACCTAACTTGGCAGCCGATACCATTTGCATGGCATTAGTGATTTGACTCGTATTTTTGGTTGAGGCGATTTTTGTTTTAATATCATTTAGAGATACTGCCATCTGACACCTCTATTCTTATTGGAAGCTGGATTGATTGAGAAACTCTGTAATCGCAGCATCCAAGACTGCTTCATCTGGCAAGTCTTTTGTTTCACGAATGGTTCCCAAAATCTCTGGATAATGAGCATCAAAGAAAGTATGGAACTCTTCCTCAAAACGAACAATGTCATCTACTGGAATCGTATCCAAGAAACCATGTGTCAAAGCATAGAGAATGGTTACTTGTTTCTCAACAGGTAGTGGTTTATGAACAGGTTGTTTCAATACTTCCACAGTACGACGTCCACGGTTTAACTTAGCCTGTGTTGCTGCATCCAAGTCAGAACCAAACTTAGTGAAGGCTTCCAACTCACGGTATGAAGCAAGGTCGATACGAAGTGTACCAGCTACTTTCTTCATGGCTTTGATTTGTGCAGAACCACCTACACGGGATACAGATGAACCCGCATCGATGGCTGGACGAATACCCGCATTGAAGAGACCATCACCAAGGAAGATTTGTCCGTCAGTGATAGAAATCACGTTGGTTGCGATATAGGCAGAGATATCTCCCGCTTGTGTCTCGATAAATGGTAGGGCTGTAATAGATCCACCACCAAGTTCATCAGAAACTTTAGCTGAGCGCTCAAGCAAACGGCTGTGAAGATAGAAAACATCCCCTGGGAAGGCTTCACGACCTGGTGGACGACGAAGCAAGAGGGAAAGCTCACGATACGCGACCGCTTGTTTTGAAAGATCATCATATACGATCAAAACATGCTTGCCTTGGTACATAAACTCTTCTGCCATAGCAACCCCAGCATAAGGAGCTAGGAAGAGCAATGGAGATGGTTGTGAAGCAGAGGCAGTCACAACGATTGTGTAATCCAAGGCACCATACTGACGAAGTGTTTCTACTTGTGTACGGACTGTTGATTCTTTTTGTCCAATCGCTACATAGATACAGATCATATCTTGCCCTTTTTGGTTCAAGATTGTATCAATCGCAATGGTTGTTTTCCCTGTCTGACGGTCACCGATAATCAACTCACGTTGACCACGACCAATCGGTACAAGGGCGTCAATAGCTTTCAAACCAGTTTGCAATGGTTCTGATACAGACTTACGTTGCATAACACCAGGAGCTGGCGCTTCTACTGGACGAGTTTTGTCAGTATGGATGTCACCAAGACCATCAACTGGACGACCAAGTGGGTCGACAACACGTCCAATCAGGCTATCCCCCACAGGTACTTCCATAATTTTACCTGTACGGCGAATGGTATCACCTTCACGAATATCTGTAAAGTCTCCAAGGATGATAATCCCAACGTCTGTAGACTCCAAGTTTTGCGCCATCCCATAAGAGCCGTTTTCAAAAATCAACAGCTCTCCACTCATGGCATTTTCAAGACCGTGAGCACGCGCAATTCCATCCCCGATATAGGTTACAACACCCGTTTCAGACACATCAAAATTGGGTTTGAAATTTTCAATTTGTTGCTTAATTAAAGCGCTGATTTCTTGTGCGTTAATTGCCAAAAGAACACCACTTTCTATTTCAAATTTTCTTTAACAACTCGAAGTTGTTGTTTTATACTCACATCAATTGTCTTGTGATTAGCAAAAATGACAAAACCACCAATGAGTCCTTCATCAATTTGTTCTTTAATACTCCGTACTTTCAGAGACATTTTTTCTCTATCAAGGGAAGCAAACGTTCCTTCTGTTCATCTGTTAAAGGATGAGCTGAAGAGATCGTGACTACAAACTGATTGGTCTCTCTTTCAAGACGATTCAAACAATCAACAATGATATCATAAAAAAGATTTGCTCTGTGATTGTAAATCAGAACCTGAATAAAGTTTTGCATTAAAGGTGAGACAGAGTCTTGAAAAAAACCAACTGTTTTTTCCTTATCAGACTCATCAACTGCCACCTGAGCTAAAAAAGAAGGTAAGCCCGTTTCTTCTGCGACTTGCTTGATTTGATCCAAGTCTGAAAAAATCCGGTCCTCTTCTCCTTTTTCAATCACTAATTGGACAAAAGGCATGCTGTACTTTTCAATTACCTTTGCTGTTTTCTTGTCCATTAGGCTTCTCCTAGCTGATCGATATACTGATCAATGAGTTCCTTATGAGCATGACTGTCAAGGTTTTTTGAGATGATTTTACCAGCGAGACTAATCGTCAAATCTGCCACCTCGCCCTTAACACTTTGCAAAGCTTCAGCTTTATTCTGAGCAATTTCTTGATTCGCCTTCTCTTTTAAGCGACCTGCTTCTACTTTAGCATCTGCCAGAATATTTGCTTTACTCTTCTCTGCAGTCTCTTTAGCATTTTCAATGATTGTTTTGGCTTCGTTGCGACTACCAGCCAGTTCATCTTCACGTTTTTGGGCAAGAGTTTCTGCTTTTTGACGAGCCTGTTCAGCTCCATCAATATCAGCAGCAATTTTATTTGCCCTTTCTTCGAAGACACTTGTCAAGTTTGACCACGCATATTTCTTAACTAAGACAATCAAAAGGATAAAAGAGCCAGCGATTAAAATAAAGTTACCAATTAATTCACCTACTGTTACGTGCATCTGTTACTCCTTTCTACTCTTCATCATTAATTTTATTTCCTAGATACATAGAAGACAAGACTGTGAATACGTAAGCCTGAACACAGGAAATAAACACAGAAAACGCCGTCCAGACAAGATTGGTAACAAATGCGACTGGATACCAATATAGAGCCTGATGAGAAAGTGTGATTAGCAAACTAGCCATCACTTCTCCGGCAAAGATATTTCCAAATACCCGCAAAGCAAGTGATAGGAAATTCGTGACTTCTTCAAGGAGATTCATCGGTGTCATAAAACCTGGGGTAACAAAGCCTTTCAGATACTTTTTAACACCACGGCGACGAATTCCTTCTATATGGGTCATCAGGATAATTCCAAATGACAAGGCCAAGTCAAACTGAAGATTGGCAGTTGGCGATGTCCAAAGGTTTGTCCCATCTGTAGTTTGAAGTTTGGCCATCAAACCAAGATTGTTTGCAATCACCATAAAAAGAAATAAACACAAGTAAAAGAGTGAGTAATCTTTCATGTACCGTGAGCCTACATTAGGTTCAGTAAATCCGACTACGAAGTCATAGAGATACTCAAGTACATTTTGCTTTCCTTTGGGTTTCACAGTCATATTCCGACTTGCCCAATAGATAAAGCCAAAAATAACGACTACAGACAGCAAGGTCAATACTGTCAAGGTCAAATCAAAGGTAACAGGACCAATATTGATGGTTGGATTGATACTTTCTTCCATCTAAAATCCTCCCTTTTCCATTTTATACTTCTCTTTATTTGATGATAAATGAAAATACGAGAGTTACAAAGAATGTTCCTTCGATAAAGGCAATCCCCATGATCATTAAGCTACGCAATTGTGGAATGATGTCTGGTTGGCGAGCAGCTGATTTGAACAAACCGTTCATCAACATACCTTCTGCAAGAGATACACCCATACAGGCAAGACAAAGACCGAAAAATGTTAAATTCATGATGAATTCTCCTTTTATTTAAAATTTACTTACTTAGTTTAGTCCTAAAATTTTGATTTGTCAACTTTTTACTTACGTTGAAAGCGTTTCATATGATTTATTTCTATTTTTGCTGTTTTTACCCCATTCTATAGAAAGTTTTTCCATTTTAGATTGCGAATTTTTCTTGATTTTACTCTATTTTCTGAAACAAACTGAAAAATCCAAGTTTGAAACTTGGATCGATTCATTTTATTTAAAATAGTAGGAATAGTGTTGTTTACAACCTGGATTAAATGGTGCACTGCAGTAAGGACAAGCCATCTGTTTTTGGTATTCTTGGAAAGTCATTGTCCTCTTACAACCCCCACATAAGATTGGTCGATCCTCAAAAAGCGCCAAGGGATAGGGAGAAAAAACATGTGTCTCCATAGTATTGTGACACTGATAGCATGCGTAGTATTTTTTGCATTCATAACACTGGAGTGAAACAATATCCTTTTCACTATGATAATGAACACATCTGCTTTCATCATCTACCAATAAACCTTGAGCTTGTATCATTCCCTTTTCCTTATCTAGGCACGAACTGTAACACTTGTCCCGTCTTCCATATAGAGGTTGATGAGCCCTTCTTTCAGAGCACGAACCATGTCACCTGCTTGAACAGGTTGTGGAACCTTGATTGTCAAGAGTTCCATTGGATTTGGAGCACGGTCGATTTTATTGCCCTTGGCATCATGAAGATCTTCGATATAAGCATCAAAATGACGGAAACCTGGTCCATAAAACTCAACTTGATCGCCTTCGTTGATGACATTTCGTTGACGAATGGTTGCCGTTTGAGTCGCATCATCATAAGCAACCACTTCAGCGACAAACTTGTATTCAGGAATTTTACGACGTGCGCCAAATAACTGTTCATTTTCAGACGGTGTACCGTAGTAGAAACCTGTTGCCAATTCACGTTGAGCAACTTTCCACATCTCGTCCACCAAGTCTTGTTTGATGGCTTCAAACTTCTCAGGACTTTCGAGATAAGCATCTACAGCCGCCTTGTAACAGTTAGTCACTGTTGAAACATAGTGGATAGATTTCATGCGGCCTTCAATCTTGAGACTGTCTACACCATTTTCAATCATATCCGGAATATGGTCAATCATAGACATGTCAACGGCAGACATCGAAAATTCTTCTGGGATTTCACCTTTAAGACTCTTACGTTCTTGACCAAAGGGCATGTCGTAGAGGTCGTATTTCCAACGGCAAGACTGTGAACAACCACCACGGTTGGCATCACGCATACTCATGTGGTTTGAGAGCGTACAGCGACCTGAGTAAGAAATACACATAGCTCCATGGACAAAGGCCTCAATCTCAACATCAGTGCGTTTGCGAATCTCTGCCAATTCTTCCATTGAAACTTCACGGGCCAAAACCACGCGAGTTAGCCCAAGTTCTTTCCAGAACTCAAGAGTTTCATAGTTGGTCGCACTGGCTTGGGTAGAGAGGTGTATTTCAAGACCTGGTGCTTCTGTTGCTGCAATCATAATCAAGGCTGGATCTGACACGATAACTGCGGCAATCCCAATGTCACGCAACTTACGGAACCATTCTCCAGCACCAGCTTCATTTCCTTCGTGCATAACCATGTTAGCAGCCACATAGACCTTGGCACCGTACTTAGCAGCAAACTGCACGCCTTCTTCCATCTGTTCAAAGGTGAAGTTTCCTGCACGGCTACGAAGACCATAGGCCTGTCCGCCGATGAAGACTGCGTCCGCACCATATTGAACAGCTACTTTCAGCTTCTCTAAAGTCCCTGCAGGTGATAAAACCTCAGGACGTTTTAATGTTTTTGTCATTTTTTCTCCTATTTGCAATATAAAAGTTTGACGTTTTTCCTTCTCATTTTATAGTAAATAATGGATAAAATCAAGCCTAGACAGATTGTTTTGACAATTCTAATCTTTTCTAAAACAAAAAACTAGCCTTTCTAGACTAGTTATTTTCAAGATAAAATTCAAAGCGTTCGCCCACGTATTGACTCTTTACATACTCGAAAGCCGTCCCATCTTCAAGATAAGAGACCTGAGTCAAGGCTAAAATGGCATGCCCCTTTTCGACTTCTAGATAGTGAGCAATCTTTTCCTTAGCCAATCTTGCATAAATGGTCTGTTGGGATTTGCCAATCCGATAGCCATGTTGTTGCAAGGTTTGGAAGAAGTGACTGGTGATTTCTTCTTTTTTGAAATCCTTAATAAATTTCTCAGGAATGGATGCGACTTCATAGACTAGCGGAACTTGGTCAGCGTAACGCACCCGTTCCATGCGGATAATATTCTCTGTTGGAGTAATCCCTAGCTTAGCGACCTCTTGTTCATTTGGAATGGTTCTTCTGTAAGAAATGAGATGGCTGGAAGGTACTTTCCCCTGAGATTTAACAATCTCTGTAAAACTAGTCGTCCCCCGCATTTTTTCTTGGACACGAGTGCTAGAGACAAAAGTCCCACTTCCTACACGACGCTCCAAAACTCCTTCCTCAACCAAGAGAGAGATAGCCTGGCGTAATGTCATCCGGCTAACTTGAAACTGTTCCGCTAAATCTCGCTCACTTGGAAGTCTCTCTCCGATTTTCCAATGATGCTCATCTATATCCTTCTTGATCTGATCGTGGATTTTCATATAAGCTGGTAACATGATTCTCACTTCTTTTCTTTATTTTCTCCATTGTACCGTATTTGCTAAGAAAAAGTCAAACTTTGCCTTGTTTAGTTGGTAATTCGCCCCTATTTGTGATAGAATATTGAAAAAGATATTTCTTTTGAGAAAGGAAAAAGATGAGCAACATTTCAACTGACTTGCAAGATGTCGAAAAAATCATCGTGCTGGACTATGGTAGCCAATACAACCAGCTGATTTCACGCCGTATTCGTGAAATTGGTGTTTTTTCAGAGCTAAAAAGTCACAAAATCTCAGCTGCAGAGGTTCGTGCGATTAACCCTGTAGGGATCATCCTCTCTGGCGGACCAAATTCTGTATACGAAGATGGTTCATTTGATATTGACCCAGAAATTTTTGAACTTGGCATTCCAATTTTGGGAATCTGTTATGGTATGCAGTTATTGACTCATAAACTTGGAGGAAAAGTTGTTCCTGCAGGTGATGCTGGAAATCGTGAATATGGTCAATCACCACTTACCCATACCACTTCTGCCCTCTTTGAAGGAACTCCTGAAGAACAGATTGTTTTGATGAGCCATGGCGATGCTGTTACAGAAATTCCAGCCGATTTTGTTCGTACTGGTACTTCTGCTGACTGTCCTTATGCAGCCATTGAAAACCCAGAAAAGCACATCTATGGGATCCAATTCCACCCAGAAGTTCGCCATTCTGTATACGGGAATGATATCCTTCGCAACTTTGCCCTTAACATCTGTCAGGCTAAGGGTGACTGGTCAATGGACAACTTCATCGATATGCAGATCAAGAAAATCCGTGAAACTGTAGGTGACAAACGTGTTCTTCTCGGCCTATCAGGTGGTGTTGACTCTTCTGTTGTTGGAGTTCTTCTTCAAAAAGCGATCGGTGATCAATTGATCTGTATCTTTGTAGACCACGGTCTTCTCCGTAAGGGAGAGGCTGACCAAGTTATGGACATGCTTGGTGGTAAGTTTGGTTTGAATATTGTCAAAGCAGATGCTGCAAAACGCTTCCTTGATAAACTTGCAGGGGTTTCTGATCCTGAACAAAAACGGAAGATTATCGGTAACGAATTTGTTTATGTCTTTGATGACGAAGCTAGCAAGCTAAAAGATGTAAAATTCCTTGCTCAAGGAACACTATACACTGACGTGATTGAGTCTGGAACTGATACTGCTCAAACTATCAAGTCACACCACAACGTTGGTGGACTTCCAGAAGATATGCAGTTTGAATTGATTGAGCCATTGAACACTCTTTATAAAGACGAAGTCCGTGCCCTCGGTACAGAGCTTGGCATGCCAGACCACATCGTATGGCGCCAACCATTCCCAGGACCAGGACTTGCTATCCGTGTCATGGGTGAAATCACTGAAGAAAAACTAGAAACTGTTCGTGAGTCTGATGCTATCCTACGTGAAGAAATCGCTAAAGCTGGTCTTGACCGCGATATCTGGCAATACTTCACTGTCAACACAGGCGTTCGTTCAGTCGGTGTTATGGGTGACGGTCGTACTTATGATTACACAATCGCCATTCGTGCAATCACTTCTATCGATGGTATGACAGCTGACTTTGCCAAAATTCCTTGGGATGTCCTTCAAAAGATTTCTGTACGTATTGTAAATGAAGTGGATCACGTTAACCGTATCGTCTACGACATTACAAGTAAACCACCTGCAACTGTGGAGTGGGAATAAACCAATCAAACACAAAAGAACTCTGAATCGGATTCAGAGTTCTTTTTTAGGTAGCACTTCTGCTTTCATTTTTTATTTACGTTTTTTCTTCGCTTTTTTCATTTTGTTGGCCATACGTTTCATAGACTGTTTCATGGCAAATTCGCCGATTTTACCTTTGAGTCCGCCACCAAACATCTGGCTCATATCTGGCATGCCTGCTCCTCCGAGACCTGACATATCCGGCATTCCACCTTGTCCCATCATGCCTTCAAGGGCAGACATATCCATCCCTCCCATATTTGGCATATTTTTTGGAAGGTTATTTGGGTTGATTCCCATCTGCTTCATCATCTTGTTCATATCCCCAGACATGACACCTTGCATGAGCTGTTTGGCCTGGTTAAAGTCCTTGATAAATTTATTGACTTCGACAAAGGTATTTCCAGAACCAGCAGCGATACGACGGCGACGACTTGGATTTAACAGATCAGGGTTTTCGCGTTCTTCAGGTGTCATAGAAGACACAATGGCACGTTTGCGCGCAATCTGGCGCTCATCCACCTTCATATTTTGAAGGGCAGGATTGTTAGCCATACCTGGAATCATCTTGAGCAAGTCTTCCATTGGCCCCATATTTTGCACCTGATCTAATTGGTCAATGAAATCATTGAAGTCAAAGGTGTTTTCACGCATTTTCTCAGCCATTTCAAGGGCTTTTTGCTCATCGTATTCTTGAGATGCTTTCTCGATCAAGGTCAGCATATCCCCCATGCCAAGGATACGACTTGACATACGATCTGGGTGGAAGGTTTCAATATCTGTTATCTTTTCACCCGTACCAGTGAACTTGATTGGTTTTCCAGTGATGTGACGAACAGACAAAGCTGCACCACCACGAGTATCCCCATCAATCTTGGTAAGAATAACCCCAGTCACTTCCAACTGAGCATTAAACTCACGCGCAACATTGGCCGCTTCCTGACCAATCATGGCATCAATGACGAGCAGGATTTCATTTGGTTGAGCCAAGGCCTTAACATCACGAAGCTCATTCATCAAGAGCTCATCAATCTGCAAACGCCCTGCCGTATCGATCAAAACATAGTCGTTGTGGTTGGCCTGCGCTTGCTCCAAACCTTGACGAACAATCTCAACAGCTGGTACTTCTGTTCCAAGAGCGAAAACAGGCACATCGATCTGTTGTCCAAGTGTCTTCAACTGGTCGATGGCAGCTGGACGATAAATATCCGCAGCAATCATCAAAGGACGTGCATTTTCTTCCTTCTTGAGTTTATTAGCCAGCTTACCAGCAAAGGTCGTTTTTACCAGCCCCCCTGCAAACCGACCATCATGATAATGGTTGGAATTTTTGGTGACTTGATAATTTCTGCCGTATCAGAACCTAGAACAGCTGTCAATTCCTCATCAACGATTTTGATAATCTGTTGGGCTGCATTGAGTGTATCAATGACCTCGTGTCCGACTGCACGTTCACGAACCTTCTTGATAAAGTCCTTTACAACAGGCAAGGCAACGTCGGCTTCAAGCAAGGCCAAACGAATCTCTTTGGTTGCTTCTTGGACATCAGCCTCAGATATTTTTCCTTTTTTACGTAGATTTTTAAAGACGTTCTGTAAACGTTCTGTTAAACTTTCAAATGCCATTTTTTTCTCCTATGTTTCATTAATTCGGTGGAAAACGTCCAAAATCTTGTAAACAAACAAGTTCTTCTGGAGTGACTTCTTTCATTATCTCATTTGGATATCCCCAACAGCTAAATCCCTCTTGAAGAGCTCGAGAGATAGAATCAGACGAGAGGATTTGTAGCCTTGTTGGAAAAGGAGTCTCAGCAGCTAATAGTTTACAGGGTATACCTTTGTAGATGACTATACTCCCCATACTTATTCTCTATTATCAATGCTTGTTAAAATTTCTATCTGCTCCAGCAGAAAGTCATCCTTGGGATAACGCTCTAAGATCTGGTCAAAAATCTGACTGCGGACAATGTAGTCCGAATACATGTGCAATTTCATCTCATAATCTTCTAGAATTTTTTCCGTCCGCTTGATATTGTCATAGACAGCCTGACGACTGACACCGAACTCTTCAGCAATCTCAGCAAGACTATAATCATCAGCATAATAGAGTTCAATATAGTTCATCTGCTTGTCTGTCAAAAGCGCCGCATAAAATTCAAAAAGGGCGTTCATACGATTGGTTTTTTCGATTTCCATAACTTTTATTATACCAAAAAAACGATTATACTGCTAGAGTAGAAGCACTTCAAATAGAATAAGAAAAAAAAAGAACCTTGCAAGGCAAGATTCTTTTAGTGTCTGACTTAAATAATTGTTCTTCTGGGAACTTAATCGAATTAAGCTTCGATTTCTGTAACCATACCTGAACCAACAGTACGTCCACCCTCACGGATAGAGAATGTAGTACCTTGTTCTACGGCGATTGGGTGGATCAACTCAACGTCGATAGTCACGTTATCACCAGGCATTACCATTTCAGTACCTGCTGGAAGTTCGATTGAACCTGTAACGTCAGTAGTACGGAAGTAGAATTGTGGACGGTAGTTGTTGAAGAATGGAGTGTGACGTCCACCTTCTTCTTTAGTAAGGATGTAGACTTCACCTTTAAATTTAGTGTGTGGGTTGATTGAACCTGGTTTAGCGATAACTTGTCCACGTTCGATTTCGTCACGTTGAACACCACGAAGAAGGACACCTACGTTATCTCCGGCAAGACCTTCGTCAAGTTGTTTACGGAACATTTCAACACCAGTAACAACTGCTTTTTGAGTTTCTTCTTTGATACCAACGATTTCGATTTCGTCGTTGACACGAACAGTACCACGGTCGATACGTCCTGAAGCAACTGTACCACGTCCAGTGATTGAGAATACGTCTTCGACTGGAAGAAGCAATGGTTTTTCAGTGTCACGTTCTGGTTCTGGGATGTACTCATCAACAGTGTTCATCAATTCCATGATGATGTCTTCGTATTTAGAGTCACCTTCAAGAGCTTTAAGAGCTGAACCTTGGATAACTGGAAGATCGTCACCTGGGAAGTCGTATTCTGACAAGAGGTCACGGATTTCCATTTCAACCAATTCAAGCAATTCTTCGTCGTCTACCAAGTCGATCTTGTTCATGAAGACGATAAGGTGTTTAACACCAACCTGACGTGAAAGAAGGATGTGCTCACGAGTTTGTGGCATTGGTCCGTCAGTTGAAGCTACTACAAGGATAGCTCCGTCCATTTGAGCGGCACCAGTGATCATGTTTTTAACGTAGTCCGCGTGTCCTGGAGCGTCGATGTGAGCGTAGTGACGTTTTTCAGTTTCGTACTCAACGTGCGCAGTGTTGATAGTGATACCGCGTTCGCGTTCTTCTGGAGCAGCATCGATAGACGCATAGTCTTTTGGTTGGTTAACTGCTGAAGGCAAGCGACGTGCCAATACAGTTGTGATAGCTGCAGTCAAAGTAGTTTTACCGTGGTCAACGTGTCCGATAGTACCAATGTTAACGTGTGGTTTACTACGATCGTATTTTTCTTTTGCCATTTGAGTAAAAGCCTCCAATAAAATATATTTTATAGATAGACAGTAGGCAATACAGTCTAACTTTCCTTACTATTTTATCAAATTTCTGCTAAATTGCAAGTGTTTTACACATATTTTGTGAATTAATCTAAATCTTATCAAATCCTGTTCTTCTGCTTCTTTATGGCAATATGAATTCAAACTTATTTTGTTTGGAAGATAGTATTTTCATCAAAAAAATCAGGTTTCCCTGATTTTAATTTGATTCTGTTTTTTCCAATTCCTTAGCTTCTTTATGAGCTTCTTTATGGTTTTCATATAATTTCGCTAGGAACTTAGTAATTTCTTTAAAAATAGAGTAAGTAGGTACTGCTACGACCATTCCTATGACACCATAGATATTACTTGACAGTAAGAGGAGCACCAAGATTGTAATCGGGTGTACTTTCATAACCCCTCCAACGATACGTGGATAGAGAACATTTCCGTCAATCTGCTGAATAATAAGCATATAAGCAACCGCAATCAACATACGATGAGGATCCGTGAACACATTGGCAATCACCATTGGAATTAAGCCAATACTTGGACCAACATAAGGAATCAAATTTGCGATTCCAGAGAAAATAGCAAAAACAAGGGCGTACTTTAATCCGATAACGCTATAGCCAATATAGGCTAAACATCCAATAATAACCGCATCAATCGCAATTCCACTGATATAGCGTGCTATGGTTGTATTGAGATTGGTTAAAAGGCTAGAAAGATTCAATTTGTCGTGTTTTAAGATGGTACGTTCCAACATTGGTAGCAACTTATGACCATCCAACAAGAAATAAATCAAGAATACAGGGGTCATAATGAGAATGAGAACTGTACTAAACAAGGCTGAAAGGACGCTTCCTAAACTATTGCTGACGCTATTAAGGATATTCTGGAGGATATCCACATAGGAGAGATTAAGTTGTTGAATTGTTTGTTGAATATCAATATTTTGGAAGACTGGATTCATGGATAAATCGATGATCAAATCTTGTAGTCTACTATAGATGTTTTGACTAGAAATAATCAAGCTGGTCAACTGATTAATCAAAATCGGCAAGAGATAAACGACCCCTACAACGATAGCACCAATCAAGGCACAAAGAGTGATCAAGACACCAATTAGACGATTGATCTTACATCTCTTTTCTAAGAAAGTCACGACTGGATTTGTAATGTAGTAAAAAAATCCACCAAGTAAAAATGGAATCATAATGGTATTCACAACCGTCACGAAGGGAGTAATGATGGCTCCCATTTCTCTCCAAAGATAGAAAATCAATGTTAATAATAAAATTTCAGCTGTCCAAAAAAATAATTTGTTTCTACGGAACATAGGTATCCTCCTTCTCTCTATTTTACCATATTTCTGAAAAAGATAAGATGGCTTTAGTAAAAAAGCGAGAATATTTTTTTTCTTTATGATAAAATAAAGCTAATATGAAAAAAATAATTTTATCTTTTATGACACTTTTAGTTTTTGGAACAGCTTCTACTGTTTCTGCTCAGGAGTTTGATGTTGCTGCTAAACATGCCATTGCTGTTGAGGCTACAACTGGAAAAATCCTCTATGAAAAAGATGCAAATCAGCCTGTAGAAATTGCTTCTATTACAAAACTGGTTACAGTTTATCTGGTCTATGAAGCTCTGGAACAAGGAACTATCAGCCTATCTACACCTGTTGATATTTCGGACTATCCTTACAAACTTACAACTAATTCTGAGGCGAGTAACGTCCCTATGGAAGCTCGAAATTATACTGTTGAACAGCTATTAGAGGCTACAATGGTATCCAGCGCAAACAGTGCTGCGATTGCGCTAGCAGAAAAGATTGCTGGTTCTGAGAAAGACTTTGTAGACAAGATGAGGGCTAAACTTCTTGAATGGGGAATTCAAGATGCAACTATTGTAAACACTACTGGTTTAAATAATGAGACCCTTGGCGATAATATCTATCCTGGTTCAAAGAAAGACGATGAAAACAAGTTGAGTGCCTACGATGTTGCAATCGTCGCTCGTAACCTCATCCGAGATTATCCTCAAGTTTTGGAAATTACAAAAAAACCAACTTCTACCTTTGCAGGACTTGAAATCCACTCAACCAACTACATGTTGGAGGGAATGCCTGCCTATCGTGGTGGTATTGATGGACTAAAGACAGGTACTACTGATAAAGCTGGTGCTTCATTCGTTGGAACAACTGTTGAGAAAGGGATGCGTATTATTACGGTTGTTTTGAATGCAGATCAACAAGATACCAACCCTTATGCGCGTTTTACCGCAACTTCTGCACTTTTAGATTATATTTCTGCAAACTTTGCCTTAAAAACTGTTGTTCAGAAAGGTGAAGCATACAATGATAGTAAAGTAGCAGTTCTGGATGGTAAAGAAGACAATGTGACAGCTGTCGCTAAGTCAGACATTTCCATCGTCCAACGCATCGGAAGCGGTACTACACCTACTCTCCAATTCACACCGAAATCAACATCAGAAATGGCTCCATTGGAAGAAGGCAAGGTTGTTGGTACTCTAACCTATGATGATCAGGATTTGGTCGGTCAGGGCTATCTCACTTCCGACAAACCATCTTTTGAAATGGTTTCTGAAAAGAAAGTAGAAAAAGCCTTCTTTTTGAAGGTTTGGTGGAATCAATTTATCCGCTTTATCAATGAAAAACTATAAAAAAAATCGCGAACAATCGCGATTTTTTCTTTATTTCATCTCTTTAAAAGCCGCTTCTGCATCAGCATTGCTAATAGCACCAAATTGGATTTTTCCGATTTTACCCTGACTGTCAATCAAGTATTCCGTTGGAATACTACGAATTTGGTAGGCTTGGAAGGTAGTTGCTTGCGTATCATATAGAACTGGAATATCCTTGTAGCCTTGTTCTTGGTACCATTTTGGAAAGTCTTGAACTGTTTTTTCACCTTGGAGACCTGGTGCAATGACACTCAAAATTTCAAAGTCTCGATCTTGTTTTGCAGCTAGTTCCATCAACTCAGGCATGCTTTTTTTACATGGTCCACACCAAGAAGCCCAGAATTTCAAATAGACCTTTTTCCCTTTGTAGTCCGATAACTTCACTTCTTTGCCATCCATAGACTGCAAGGTGAAGTCTGGCGCATCCTTACCGACTGCGATTTGTTGTACAGCAGGTTGTTTTGGACTGCTTGTCTGTTTGGTTTCTTTTTCACCACAGGCAATCAACAAGAATAGAGACATGAGGCTCAATCCAGCAAAAATAACTTTTTTCATTTTTTCTCCTTTTATCCAATTATCCAAGAATTCCTGACAAGGCATTTAACTGCCCTAGCATTAATAATAATCCCATCAAAATAATCAAAGCTCCCCCGATTTTCTTTAGTAGGATCATATGGGGTTTTAATTTACTAAAATAGGGCATAATCCAGCCCGAAGCCAAGGCCAAAACAATGAAAGGAAGGGCCATTCCCAATGTATATACTAATGTTAACACGGCACCTTGCCAAGCACCATTACCACCTGAAGCTGCAAGAGCCAAGACCGAACTTAAGACTGGTCCGATACAAGGGGTCCAACCAAAACTAAAGGTTATCCCAAGTAAAAAGGCTGACAGATAGTGATTAGACTTGGATTGTTTGAAGGTGACTGTCTTTTGAACCTCCAGTTTATTGAAATGCAAGATTTCCATCTGGTGAAGCCCTAAAAGAATAATGACTATTCCCATAGCATAACGAAACCAGTCTGCATAGAGCATGTGCCCTAGGAATCCAGCTCCAAATCCTAAAATAAAGAAAATGAGGGAGATTCCTGCAATAAAGCACAAGGTCCGGATTAAGCCTGACCATGCAACATCTCTTCCAAAAAAGTGAAAGCTTTTCGAATTTCCCTGATCATCCAGTAAAATACCAGCATAGACAGGTAGCAAAGGAAAGATGCAGGGTGAAAAGAAGGACAGGATACCTGCTAAAAAAACGGATACTAGAAATATAATCGACTCCAACGAATTACCTACTTTCTTAAAATTCTAATCCTATTTTACTACAAAAGAATAAATTTGTAAGAAGTCTGCTACGCTTATTTATTTTGACTAAATTTGACACAAAAAAAGGAGCTAAGCTCCTTTCATTTTAATACGTTCCTTCTTCACCTTGACTGGTCAAGATAACAGGTCCATCTTTGGTAATCACGAACTGGTGTTCATATTGGCAAGACAGGCCGCCATCTATAGTCTTATGAGCCCAGCCAGTCTTCATATCTGTATCAATTTCCCAGTCACCAGTATTAATCATGGGTTCAATGGTTAGTACCATTCCTTCACGGAGACGGAGTCCACGGCCTGCAACACCGTAGTTAGGGACCATTGGCTCCTCGTGCATTGTTGGACCAACACCATGACCAACCAAATCTCGAACGACACCGTAACCGCGACTTTCGGCATATTCCTGAATGGCTGCACCGATATCACCGATACGATTGCCGACAACAGCTTGCTCAATCCCTATATACATAGCTTCCTTGGTTACGTCCATCAGATTTTTCACTTCTTCAGACGGTGTACCAACCGCATAAGCCCAACATGAGTCAGCTAAACCACCAGTATAACTTTGGGTGTATTTTTTCATTTGTTCAACATTGTTGAAGTTGAGTTTAGAGACATTGAGGTCTGATTTGGAAATCGGACCTCCTAGAACCATGTCAACCTTGAGTAAATCGCCATCTTTCAAAATGTAATGACGTGGAAAAGCATGAGCAACTTCGTCATTGAGAGAGCAACAAGTGGCATAGGGGTAATCCATGACTGCGCCATCCACGCCAATCTGTAGAGGAAGGAAATTTTCCTCTTTACAACGTCGACGAACATACTCTTCAACTTCCCACATATCCACGCCAGGCTTAATTAAATCGCGTAAGCCGATATGGATACTAGCTAGGAAATCACCAGCCTTGTCCATGGCTTCGATTTCACGTGCTGATTTTAAAGTTATCATTTTTTCTCCTAGATTCTAATTGATTTTAACTGTAACGTTTGCTTTTGATACAATCTGATGACCATGATAAATATCATAATCAATAATAGCCGAACGTCTCGTGTGGTGAATAATACGTGCTTGAATCCGCAAAGTATCATCTATCTGAACAGCTTGCAAGAAGTAAATTAGCATCTGCTCGATGATGAGATTACGTCCGCTATTTACAACGAGGTCTTGGGTCATATGGTTGAGGATTTCAGCCAAGACTCCATTAGCAAGGACCCCATTTTTCTCCAACATGAAAGGCTCAACAGTAATGACAACTTCATCATGATGATAAGAGAGTTTTTGCCCGATTTGCTCTGAGAAAGTCGGCAAAGCAGAAACTTGAGAACGGCTCATCTTTTCCATGACATCTCGTCGTGTTACGACACCGAGCAAGGTTTGGTTACTTCTGACAACGGGAACCATCTCAAAGTCTTCTGCGATCATCCGTTGACTGACATTTGCAATATTGGTCGCTAAGCCTGTTACAAAGATACTACGTGTCATCACCTTGTCAATCGTTGTGCTGGGGGATTTATCTCCTGCGTCGCGCATAGTAACAACCCCAACAACCACTTGGTGTTGGTTAATGACTGGGAAACGACTACTTCTGTTCTTACGGACCAAGTCTAGATAGTCTTTTACTGTATCCGTTTCTCTCAAAAAACCATACTCATGACTGGGACGATAGAGCTTTTCGACTGTCAAAATATCGGTTTTGATTTGAACATTTGAGAGGGCTTTGTTAATCATGGTCGCTACTGTAAAAGTGTCATGTTTACTCCTCAGAACTGGAATCCCTTTTTTATTAGCCAACTCAAGAACATCGTCCTGGACATGGAAACCACCAGTTACAAGGACTGCATTTTCATTTTCCAAGGCTAAAAGTTGAATGCGAGTGCGGTCTCCTACGATCAAAAGACCACCATCATGGAGATAAGACAGGATATTTTGCTCTGTCATAGCCCCAATGGAAAATTTGCTAAACTCTCTCTCAAGCCCTTCCTGACCAGCTAAAACTTCAGAGGAGGTGACTTCAGCAATTTCAGCATAGGTTAGCCTCTCAATAGCCACTTTCTGGGACTTGACTCGTATGGTTCCACTACGTGGCCGAGTTTCAACGATCCCACGATTTTCAGCTTCTTTGATAGCTCGGTAGGCTGTTCCGTCACTAACACCTAGGTGATTGGAAATACTGCGAACACTAACTCTCTTCCCAATTGGCAACTCTTCCAGATAGGACAAAATTTCCTGGTGTTTACTCATTGAATTCTCCTTTTATGTATCGAAATTCAAGATAGTCCCTCATTTTTCGTGTATAGCGATCGCTCCCCTTAAACTGTCGTACGAGGCTAAAGCCCGATTTTAAGGCTACTTTTTGACTAGCTTGATTCTCCAAATGAGTGATGATGGATAATTGTTTTAAACCAAATTCTTCAAAGGAAAGCTGGCATAGCTTGGTAACCACTTCTGTCATAAAACCTTGTGACCAAGAATCTTTTTTTAAGAAGTAACCAATTTCTGCTTCTTTTTTGATTTCATCGATTTTTTCAAATTTAATGGAGCCAATCATTTCCTGATTCCCTTGGAGACAAATTGCCCAAACCCCTAGAGGATTCTTCATAAAATAGTTAGCAAGTGCGTACTGACTTTCTTCCAAACTTGCTTGACTGGGAAAAATAAACTGCAAATTCTCAGGGTTTGAAGCAATCTCGAAAAACGCTTGACTGTCACTAAAAAAGAAAGGACGCAAATACAAGCGCTCCGTTTCAAAAAAAGAAAACATTGCTAATTTGGTCCAAATATTCATAATCACCTCAACGGCTTAGTCTTCAACGAGTATAATATCTGCTCCAAGACTACGCAATTTTTCAATAATATCTGAGTAGCCACGAAGGATAAACTCAATATTCGTAATTTCAGTCTGGCCCTGAGCCATCAAACCAGCAATGACAAGTGCAGCACCAGCTCGCAAGTCTGTAGCTTTTACACTTGCCCCGTGTAACTTACGACCACCGTTGTAAATAATGTGATCGTTTGTAGTCGTAATATCCGCATCCATTTTTGCTAACTCAAAGACATGATTGACACGTTTCTCATAAATCGTATCAATGATGGTTCCACGACCTTGAGCAGTTAGTAAAAGTGGCGTGATAGGCTGTTGCAAATCGGTTGCGAACCCAGGATAGGGAGCTGTTTTGATATTAATGGCCTTCAAATCAGACTGTTCTTCAACGAAGATACTGTCTTCTGAGACCGTCATACGGACGCCCATTTCCTCTAGTTTGGCGATAAAACCTTCTAAGTGTTCATAGAGAACATTGTTAATGCGAATTCCTTTTCCTACCGCTGCAGCAAGTGAAATATAGGTTCCAGCTTCGATACGGTCTGGGATTACTTGGTGACGCGTTCCATGAAGTTTCTCGACACCATCAATAATGATAATATCAGTCCCTGCACCACGAATATGGGCCCCCATGTTGTTCAAAAGGGTAAGCAACATCGATAATTTCCGGTTCACGAGCCGCATTTTCGATGACAGTGCGTCCCTTAGCTTTAACCGCAGCAATCATGGTGTTAATCGTTGCTCCAACGCTAACGGTATCCATGTAAATACTTGCGCCATGAAGCCCCTTACCTTGGGCAGATAAATTCATATTATCTCCCTCATAGCTGACCTTAGCACCCATGGCTTCAAAGGCTTTTAAGTGAAGATCAATCGGACGAGGTCCCAGATCACATCCACCAGGAAGTCCAACTGTAGCTTCACCAAAGCGACCTAAAAGACTTCCGTAGAAATAATAAGAAGCACGCAAGCTATTAATCTTGCCATAAGGCATAGGAATGTTCTGAACACCTCTTGGATCAATCTCCAAGACATCCTCATAACGCTTAACAGTCGCCCCCATAATTTCCATGATTTCGACAAGACTAGCAACGTCTGAAATATCTGGAACACAATCTAAAGTGACAATATCATCTGATAAGATAATAGCTGGAATAAGCGCTACAACACTATTTTTAGCACCACTAATGGTGATCTCACCTTGCAATGGACGTCCACCATTGATGACAATTTTTCTCATGTTTTACTCTTTCAAAATTTACTAAAAAGGTCTTTTCATTCTATTATACCATAATTTTCAGTTTTTTCCCATTCCTATTTACTAAATACCATCTCATTTTGATAAAAAAAGACCTATCACTCAAGCTTTTCAGCCTGAAATGATAGGTTTTTGTGTTAGATTAACGTACTGTACGGATACGCATTGTGTTTGTACGAACAGCTTCTCCAAGTGGCACACCTGCAACGATAACAATATCGTCACCAGATTCTACAAGGCCTGCCTCAACTGCTTTACGTTCAGCGATTTCGAACATATCATCAGTTGATGATGGAGCTTCAGTCAACATTGGGATAACACCCCAGTTCAACATCAATCCACGCTCTGTCAATTCGTCGAATGTCAATGCCAAGATATCAGCATTTGGACGGTATTTAGAAATCAAACGAGCTGTGTGACCAGTCTTAGTAAGAGTAACAACCAATTTGATGTTCATTGAGTTAGTAGCATCTTTAACAGCTGAAGCCATAACTTCTGTCTTAGAGTTACGTTCGAATGTATCTGAGTTCAAACGTCCGTATTCGTTAAGAAGAGTTTGTGCGTTCTTGTCAATTGTAGCCATTGTTGTTACTGACTCAAGTGGGTATTTACCGTTTGCAGACTCACCTGAAAGCATTGTAGCGTCAGTTCCGTCGATAACAGCGTTAAATACGTCTGATACTTCTGAACGAGTTGCACGTGGTTTTTCAGTCATTGTTTCAAGCATGTTTGTTGCTGTGATAACAACTTTACCTGCTGCGTTCACTTTAGTGATGATCATTTTTTGGTAAACTGGAACCATTTCGAATGGTACTTCAATACCCATGTCACCACGGGCGATCATGATACCGTCAGCAGCTTCAATGATTTCATCCAAGTTATCGATACCTTGTTGGTTTTCGATTTTCGCAAACAATTGAACGTGACCGTTACCAGTTTCTTCACAGATTGCACGAACTTCGTTAACGTCTTTTGCAGTACGTACGAATGAAATCGCGATGAAGTTGATACCTTGTTCCAAACCGAAACGGATATCATCGTTATCGCGTTCAGCAAGAGCTGGGAAAGGAATTTTAGTGTTAGGGATGTTTACACCTTTTTGTTTAGCGATAATTCCGTCGTTTTCAACTTCAACGATGAATTCACGACTTGCGTCGTCTTTTTCTACAACGCGAAGACCAAGTTTACCATCGTCAACCAATACTTGACGACCAACTTCAACATCATCGTAGATATCAAGAGCACCAGCAACGTTCAAAGCAATCACTTCACGAGTTGATTTGATTCCTTGTTTAGTTGCAACACGGATTTTTTCACCAGTTTTGTAAGAGTACTCTTTTGCATCACCTTCAAACAATTCTGTACGGATTTCAGGTCCTTTAGTATCAAGAAGGAAACCAACTTTTTTACCTGCAAGTTTTTCAGCAAGTTTAACAGTTGCCATACGCTCACCTTGTTCTTGGTGGTCACCGTGTGAGAAGTTGAAACGGAAAGTGTTTGCTCCTGCTTCAATCAATTTAGCAATATTTTGAGCTGAAGCTTCAACATCAAGTTTTTCACCCCAGTATCCGTCTTCACCGAATTTTTTACCACCACGGATTTCAACCGCAGGACCTAAAGTTGCAACGATTTTTACACGTTTGTTCATGATTTTTGTGACTCCTTTATATAATTCGACCTTTTATGGTCATGTTACCAAATTAATGAAAGTTGATTAGGACAAGCTCTTGTTCAAATCAGAAAGTTCAAGATCAGCTTTATGAGGGTTGTTAACAATAATCTTACCTTCTGCAGTTAAGCTAAACAAAGCTCCTTCTTCTGCTGTACCAAGGATTGGATTCTCAACCATTTTTTCGTTACGGATACCAACAGCGACACCACCGATTCCTTGTTTAAGGAGTTTAACAGCGTGTGCCCCCATGCGTGATGCCAATACACGGTCACGCGCAGTTGGTGATCCACCACGTTGGATGTGACCAAGTTCTGTTACACGAAGGTCACTAGTGTCTCCTGCTTCTTTTAGTTTTTGACCAAATTCAGCTGCTGACATAACACCTTCTGCCAAAACGATAATGTTGTGTTTTTTACCGTGCTCATAACCAGCTTTGATACTAGCTACGATATCTTCCATCTTGAAGCCTTCTTCAGGGATGATAATTTCATCAGCACCAGTTGCGATACCAGCCCAAAGAGCGATATCACCAGCATTACGTCCCATTACTTCAACAACGAAAGTACGACGGTGACTTGATGATGTATCACGAATCTTATCAATCGCGTCCATTGCAGTCGTAACTGCAGTATCAAATCCGATTGTAAAGTCTGTACCCACGATATCGTTATCGATTGTACCTGGAAGTCCAATAGCAGGGAATCCATGCTCAGTCAAGCGCATAGCTCCATGATAAGAACCATCACCACCAATAACTACGACTCCTTCGATACCGTGTTTTTTCAATTGCTCAATCCCTTTAAGTTGGCCTTCAAGTTGTGCAAACTCAGGGTAACGAGCAGAGTGAAGGAAAGTACCACCACGAGAAATGATGTCTCCTACTGAAGCAGCATCAAGTGGATAAATTTCACCGGCAACCATACCAGCGTACCCATCATAGATACCAAAAACTTCCATTCCTTCTGAGATTGCTTGGCGAACTACTGCACGGATGGCAGCATTCATACCAGGGGCGTCTCCACCACTGGTCAAAACAGCAATACGTTTCATTTGGTTTATGCTCCTTTTTCTTTTAACATTCTTACTGATTATACCACATTTAAATCGAAAATTCTTCTATTTTCCGTATTTTTAGCGATAAATCGTTTTCATAGCAATTCCCCCTAATTTTTCCTTCTAGAGCAGAATCTTTTCTTACAAAATATTGAGTAGAAACAACTGTTTTTTGTTCCTCTTCATACCTGATAATGACAGGGATTGGGCCTTTGTATTGTTCTAGAATATTTGAAATCTCTTTATCTTTTTCATGATTTTTAACTTGAATCCAGAATCGTTCTGCCACTGCTTCTTTCAAATCTTGTGCAATCATTTGCAGACGACCATCTCGAGATTGAACTTTGCCATTGATGTAGTAAAATTTCCCTTCGGATAAAATGGAGGCATATTTTCTATATTGGTCTGAAAATACAGTTACATCCAACCGAGACTTACTATCATGAACCTGTAGAAAGGCCATACTCTCGCCTTTCTTAGTTCGAATCACTTTAATCTTTTGAATTTCAACTAGGAGAGTGGCTTGAGCTCCCTCGGTTAGATTAGCGATTGGCGTCGTCGGATATAGGGCTTGTTTGGCAAGAGTTTGGAGAGGATGGGCACTGATACCTACCCCAATCAGTTCCTGCTCTTTGTAAAATTTCTCTGCCTCAGTAAAATCATCAGCTTCAATCCAACTATAATTTGTATCCGCAAAGAGTCCACCTAACTCCTCAACAAAGACAAATAAGTTTGGTAGGTTCACTAAGATTTTCTGACGGTTCTTATCAAATTCATCAAAAAGCCCCAGTTCAACCAAAGGAGTCAAAAGCGACAGTTTCTTGTAATTCTTGGGAAGACGTGTGACAAAATCTTCAATACTTGAGAAGGGACGATTTTCAATAATCCAGTAAGACAAATCTCTTGGCATGCCCTTAACGGCTTTTAGACCAAGATAGATTTTCTCTTGGGTAATCTTATCATGATAGGGAATGCTGTTGATTGCTAAGGGAGCCACTTCAAAGCCCATCTGCAATGCATCTACAATGTAATCGCTACTGGAATAATTCAACATGACTTGGAAGAAAATAGCAGGATAGTGTGTCTTGAAATAAGCAAGCTGGAAAGCCAGCGCTGAGTAGGCATAAGCGTGGGATCGGTTAAATCCGTAGCCGGCAAACTTTTCCATCACTGCAAAAACTTGGTTGGCCTTTTCTTCTGTATGTCCCAATTTCATAGCTCCCGTGATAAAATCTTCCTTCATCAGATGCATCTCTTTGGCATTTTTCTTACCCATGGCACGTCTGAGAATGTCGGCTTTACCAAGACTGAATCCTCCAAAGCGCTGAGCTACCTGCATGACCTGCTCTTGATAGAGCATGATACCATAAGTTGATGAGAGAATATCCTTCAAGGCAGGATCTAGCACTGTCACCTTTTCTTTGCCGTGCTTCCGAGCGACAAAGTTATCAATATAATCACTAGCACCTGGTCTGTTTAGTGAGGTTGTGGCTACTACCTCTTCAAAGACTTGCGGCTGAACTCGTTTCAAGAGTCGAATGGCGCCAGGTTGTTCAAATTGGAAAATACCTTTCGTATTTCCAGCAGCAAAGAGGGCCAGAGTTTCTTTGTCTTCCAAATCAATATCTTCGATTTTTAGATGAACACCCTCTGACTCCGCAAGCAATTCCTGCATTTTTTGGACAAAAGTCAGGTTACGTAAACCGAGGAAATCCATTTTTAGAAGTCCATTGGCTTCAACACCATGAGCATCATACTGAGTGATGAGCATATCCTCACCATATTTTAGAGGAATGTAGTCCGTCAAGTCTTGGTCACTCATAACGACCCCAGCTGCATGGATAGAGGTCTGACGAGGATACCCTTCAATCTTTCGAGCAATCTCAAAAGCTTTTTGATATTCCATTTTGCTATTGATGACCTGCCTAAACTGTAAATTCTTTTCATAGGCCGTCGTTAGCGTATCTCGGAAACTGATTTTTTTCGTAATATTTGTTAATTCATACTCAGGAACACCATAGCGTTTGAAAACATCACGAATTGCTTGTTTTGCTCCAAAGGTCGAATAGGTGACAATCTGCGCCACGTGTTGACTACCATACCGGTCACGAACATAGCGAATGAACTCGGGTCTATAGAGGTCAGGAATGTCAATATCGATATCGGGCATGGTGTAACGCTCACGATTTAAAAAGCGTTCAAAAATCAGGTTCTTTTCAACTGGATCAATCCCTGTGATATCAAGTGAGTAAGCCACCAGACTACCCACAGCAGAACCACGCCCCATCCCCATATAATAGCCTTGGGAACGTCCAAAACGGAGCAAATCCCAAACTACAAGGAAATAATCGTCAAAGCCCATATCATGAATCACAGCCAATTCCTCATTCAGTCGCTCATGATAAATAGCTGAGGTCAACCCCTTGTCACTCAAACCTTGCTCAGCCCTCTCTCGAAGTTCTTCTACTGCTGGTCTTTCAGGATTAAAGCGAGGAAGTTTTAAACTTGGGTCGATTTGATAGCTTACATTCTCTATCAAACCTTGGAGATTGGCAAGCGCCTGAGGGAAGCGATTTTTAAACCGTGCTTCCAAGTCTGAGGCAGGTAAAAAAATCCCTTGTTGTGAATGCAGATCCACTTCTCTCAGACTGACATTGTCCTTGACTGCTGACAAGATTTGTAAAACCTGTAGGTCTTCTTTTTCAAAAGAGTTGACTTGATAGAGTGGAAGAATGGGTCTGATAAAGACTTCTTGAGGAGTATCTGGACTAACACCGATAAAAAAATCAACCCCCAAATCCAACTGTTCGACCCCATTAAAATAGGGAACAATAATAGCAACATCTTCGAGGTGGGAGGTGAAGTCAGACCAATTTTTCCGTCCAGTCATTTTTAAAGTGGATAACTTCATCAACTCTTGATAACCTTTAGTGGATAGGGCTAGAAAACGTAGAGAGAGATTCTCCTCATCTTTGACCAAGGTCATTTCTAAACCAATTAAAGGTTGAATGCCATGCTTACGAGTTGCTTCTAGAAAATGATAGGCTCCATAGAGATTATCCACATCCATGATAGCAAGGTGAGAATAGCCGTATTCTTTAGCCATTTGTACATATTTTTCAATCGAAACCACACTTTCCATAAAACTATAAACAGTCTTGGTGTCAAGCTGTGCAATCATTTCTTCTCCTCCTTGCTTTCGTTTTACTACTATTATACCATTTTAAGCTGGATATTGAAGCAACTCTGCACTTTCTTTTCAATATCATCAGTTACAAACTTCTTCTCTTCTTACTGTTAAATTCTTCATTTTTCAAAGGAAGAAAATAAAAAATTAATATTATATAATAGTTTTAAATGTAAATTTAGATATATTTATACCAAACGAAGAATAATAAAGATAGGAGTTATATGCAGTTTTACATATAAAAATCTCTAGAAAAAGGCTTACTTCTAT
>NZ_KQ970235.1:609744-614070 GCF_001579025.1 Streptococcus oralis | reverse complement strand
TCTAGAAAAAGGCTTACTTCTATGGTATTTATTCAGCATTTTATAATAACTTACCAAATAGATATGCTGGTTTAAGAAATTTATTTCATTTAAGTTTATTTATTCCATTTTTCCCTCTTTTTTGATATAATAAATCCAGTCTGTTTTCAAAGGAGAGAAACATGCGTTTTAATCAATTCAGCTACCAACCAACCACTAGTTCTCAACGATTTGAGGAATTAGAAGGTCTTGGTCTAAAGCTGTCACCCCAACTGTCCTTAAAAAGACAGTTTGAAGACTTCATTCGTTGGAGTTTTTTCACTTATTCTAACACGGATTATGCCTTGTCAACTTTGGCTGCGGATAAAGAAACAGATTTAGTAACCTTTTTCCAGTCAGACCGTGAGTTAACTGCGGAGATTTTCTACACAGTAGTTTTTCAACTTTTAGGATTTAGCTATCTTGTTGACTTTGAGGATGCCGAACAGTTCCGTAAAGAAACTGGTTTTCCTATTGTTTATGGGGATCTCATTGAAAATCTTTATCAGTTACTCAATACGAGAACGAAAAAAGGAAATACGCTCATCGATCAGCTTGTTAGTGATGGACTCATTTCAGAAGATAATCACTACCACTACTTTAACGGTAAGAGCTTGGCAACCTTCACTACTCATGATGTCATTCGTGAAGTCGTGTATGTCGAGAGTCGTGTGGATACTGATAACGACGGTCTCCCTGACTTAGTCAAGGTCAGCATTATTCGCCCGCGTTATGATGGTCAAGTACCTGCTCTTATGACTGCCAGCCCTTATCACCAAGGGACCAACGACAAAGCCAGTGACAAGGCTCTCTACAAAATGGAAAGGGAGCTTGAGGTCAAACTACCCCACACCATTGAACTTGAGGAACCTAAGCTGAATTTAGTTGAACCTCATGGTCAAGCAGAAGTCGTCTCAGAAGCTGAAGAAAAGCTATCTCATATCAATAGCTCATATACTCTCAATGACTACTTCCTCCCACGTGGATTTGCCAATCTCTATGTATCAGGTGTTGGAACCAGGGATTCCCAAGGGCTCATGACCAATGGTGACTATCAGCAAATCGAGGCCTATAAAAATGTCATTGATTGGCTCAATGGTCGTTGTCGTGCTTTCACAGACCACACGCGCAAGCGCCAAGTCAAGGCTGACTGGTCAAACGGCAAAGTCGCAACAACAGGAATTTCCTATCTAGGTACCATGTCTAATGGTCTTGCCACCACTGGTGTTGATGGCTTAGAAGTCATCATCGCGGAAGCAGGAATTTCCTCTTGGTACAACTACTATCGAGAAAATGGTCTGGTGACCAGCCCAGGTGGTTATCCGGGTGAGGATTTTGACTCACTTGCTGAATTGACCTACTCTCGCAACCTCCAAGCTGGTGACTATATTCGTGGCAATGAAGCTCATCAAGCAGACTTAGAAAAGGTTAAAGAGAAACTCGATCGCAATACTGGTGACTACAATCAACTTTGGCATGACCGCAACTATCTGCTCAATGCTCACAAGGTTCAAGCTGAGGTCGTCTTTACGCATGGTTCCCAGGATTGGAACGTCAAACCTCTTCATGTTTACCAGATGTTTCATGCCCTTCCTAGCCATATCAATAAGCACCTCTTTTTCCATCATGGTGCCCATGTCTATATGAACAACTGGCAGTCGATTGACTTCCGAGAGTCCATGAATACCTTGTTAAGTAAGAAATTGTTAGGACTTGACTCAAGCTATCAACTTCCGACTGTCATCTGGCAGGACAATACCGAACCGCAAAGATGGCAAGGTCTTGATGACTTTGGCAAACAGGATGAACTGCATACCTTCTCTCTTGGTAATGAGGAAAAAGTGATTCAAAACCATTATAATCAAAAAGATTTTGAGCGTTATGGCAAGACTTACCAGACCTTTAACACTGAACTTTACCAAGGAAAAGCTAATCAGATCACCATTGACCTTCCAGTAAGTCAAGACATTCACTTAAATGGGCGAGTGGAGCTGAAACTTCGTGTCAAATCGAGTACAAACAAGGGCTTATTATCAGCCCAACTGTTAGAACTTGGACAAAAGAAATATCTACAACCTTATCCAGCTGTTTTAAGTGCTAGAACCATTGATAATGGCCGTTACCACATGTTAGAAAATCTCTGTGAACTACCATTCAACCCAAGTGCCCAACGTGTCATCACCAAAGGCTACCTTAATCTTCAAAATCGAACCAATCTCTTGACGATTGAAGAAATCCAACCAAATGAATGGATGGACTTCAAGCTAGAGCTTCAACCAACTATCTACAAACTTAAAAAAGGAGATACTCTCCGTTTGGTTCTCTATACAACAGACTTTGAGATTACAATTCGAGATAATACAGACTATCAGTTGACTGTTGATTTAGCACAGTCTAGTCTTATCCTACCTTGTCAAAAGGTATAATCTACCTGACTTTCAATATGGAAGTATTCAAAGGAAAAGTCAATGAATTTGACCATTGAACTACCTATAACCAAAGTTTTCCACTTGAACAGTCGAATCAAACATAAACTTCGTATCAAATCCAGTTCATCTAAAAGCATTTTAGAAGCCCCTAGATAGAACTTGGACAAAAGATACTCCCTCTAACCAACATGTGTAACCATTTATCATACACGCTACTACACCACATGTTGGAAATCTCTGTGAATTACATTTAGAGTGAATTCACAAAACGCCGTGACAAAAAGCTACCCAAATTGAATGATTCACTGTCATTAAAGAACATCAATGTAGATGAACGGATTGCTACCCAGTTTATCTGCACGCAACTAGTGACAAGTTAAAAGAAGGAGAATCTCTCCATCTAGTTCTTTATCCTACTGACTGTGAAATCATCATACGTGACAATACCGCCTACCACCCGACTGACATTTTCGTTCAGTCCACGCTACTGTACCTTGTAAAAGGAGTACTTACTTTATGAACAAATCAGAACACAGACACCAACTTATCCGCGCCCTCGTTTCAAAAAACAAAATCCATACTCAAGCTGAATTACAAGCCTTGTTAGCGGAAAATGATATCCAAGTTACTCAGGCTACCTTATCACGCGATATCAAAACCATGAACCTTTCAAAAGTGCGCGAAGAGGATCATTCTTACTATGTGCTAAATACAGGATCTATCTCCAAATGGGAAAAACGTCTTGAAAACTATATGGAAGACGCTCTTGTTATGTTGCGTCCTGTGCAACACCAAGTTATTTTGAAAACTTTACCCGGTTTAGCCCAATCGTTTGGATCTGTAATTGATTCCTTGGCCTTTCCTGATATCGTTGCAACCCTTTGTGGAGACGATGTCTGCATGATTATCTGTGAAGATGCTACAAAAGCGCAAGCTTGTTTTGAAAGTCTTAAAAAATATGCGCCACCATTTTTCTTTAGTGAATAAAACAAATCCCGTGATCAAAAGATCACGGGAATTTTTTATTTCTTTGACTGTGTTTCTTCTTTCTTTGTACGTGCCAATCGAAGAGCACGTTTTGGATTGAGACGATTAAACAATTCTTCTAGTTTCTTTTCATTCCACACATCTGCTGCAGAAACAAAATTTCCATCTGCATCTCGGAATGATATCGGTTTATCTCCCATATCAATCTCCTAGTCTACAAATTCAAACTCAAATTTACCGATGCGAACCAAATCACCATCTTTGGCTCCACGCGCACGAAGGGCTTCGTCAACCCCCATACCACGAAGCTGACGGGCAAATTTCATGACCGATTCGTCACGGTCAAAGTTGGTCATGTTAAAGAGTTTCATGAGTTTTTCACCAGAAAGTACCCATGTCGCATCATCATCACGACTAATCTCAAAGGCTTTTTCTTCCTCGTCAAAGCCATAGTAAGCCTCTTCTTCCATATCGGATTCATCATAAATCGGGAATTCTGGAGTCTTGTCTAACAATTCAGCTGTCGCGTCCAAAAGAGTCGCCAAGCCTTGCTTGGTCAGACCCGAAATTGGAAAGATGGCTGGAAGTTCCTCAAACTCGTCGTAGTTTGCTGCCAACTTTTCCTTGAAAGTTTTAAGATTTTCCTGACTTTCAGGCATATCCATCTTGTTGGCCACAATGATCTGCGGACGTTCCATGAGACGAAGGTTGTAGGATTCTAATTCCTTATTGATAGCAAGGTAATCCTCATAAGGATCACGTCCTTCGCTAGCTGACATATCGATGACATGGAGGATAACTCGTGTACGTTCAATATGACGGAGAAACTGGGTTCCAAGACCAACCCCTTGACTAGCCCCTTCAATCAAACCTGGAAGGTCTGCTACTGCAA
>NZ_KQ970235.1:603328-609724 GCF_001579025.1 Streptococcus oralis | reverse complement strand
GGAAGGTCTGCTACTGCAAAAGATTCACCTGACTGTGTACGAACCATACCCAAATTAGGGACAATCGTCGTAAAGTGGTAAGCACCGATTTTAGGTTTAGCTGAAGTGATGACACTAAGCAAAGTTGACTTTCCGACAGATGGGAAACCGACCAAGCCGACATCCGCTAGGATCTTCAATTCCAGTTGCAACTCACGTTCTTGACCTGGTTCTCCATTCTCAGAGATTTCAGGTGCAGGATTTTTTGGCGTGGCAAAACGGATATTTCCACGACCACCTCGACCGCCATGAGCTACGATAAATTCCTGACCATGTTCAATCAAGTCTGTAATGACTTTTCCTGTTTCCGCATCACGTACAGTAGTCCCCTGTGGTACGCGAACACGAAGATCTTCTGCACCATGTCCGTGCATTCCTTTGGTCATTCCTTTTTCACCGGAATCAGCCTTGAAATGACGGTTATAGCGGAAATCCATCAAGGTACGTAAGCCTTCGTCTACCACGAAAACAACGTTACCTCCACGTCCACCATCACCACCCCAAGGACCGCCATTAGGGACATATTTTTCACGGCGAAAGGCAACCATGCCATCGCCACCATTACCAGCCTTGACCTTAATCTTGGCTGTATCTAAAAACATACTCATATTTTCTTCTCACTTTAAAAAGGCTGGGGAGAACCCAGTCATTAGTTATTGTTTCTATCCTCGTAGCTTGCTTAGAATCTACTAAAAGCTCCAAGCGCAGTTGCAAAGATACCAGCAAGGGTTACAAACAACATGATGAGCACGACAACAAGTGTCACCTTTTCAAACAAAGTTTTTTTACGTTTTCCGTTATCTCCAAAAGCCATAACTTCTCCTTTTTCTATATAATTTTAATTTAATATTCTGTTGAAACTGGTGCAATCAACCATAAAATGATATAAGCAAGGACTCCTGTCCCATAACAAAATGCAAGAACAGCCCAAATGACACGAACAATTGTTGGATCGATATCAAAATAATGAGCAACTCCTGCGCATACTCCACCAATTTTTTGATCTTTCCCACTTCTCATTAATTTTTTCATTTTTTCTTCCTCTTATTCTATTATTTGAATTCGTCTCTCCAATAATCTCTGATGCTAGACAATTGTTTTCGAGACGCTCTTAAAATACGCTTGGATTCTTTTACTGGGCTTGTAACAGCCTGTTGAGGTAGATAGAGAATCGTTTTTAAGAAGCGCTGAGTGACAGGTTGTCCATCATGTAACTCATGTTCAAAGTTATTTGAGATAATAGCATCAAGGTAAAACTCATGAACTCGTTTCCCAAAATTTTCAGCCGAAATCTCGTACAACTTATCCGCCAACTTTTGTTCAGACATATCAGGAGTAGCGATCAATGCTTCAAGGATAGCGCCCGCAAGCTCTCGTTCTCCATAGTAGAGGGTACCAAACATTTTATCATTGATCAGATTTTCAAGATAGGGATTGCCATGAGCAATAACAGGCGTTCCACTGGCTAGACTCTCTAGATAAGTCAATCCTTGGGTTTCACTAGTGGAAGCAGAAATAAAGAAATCTGCCGCCTTATAGTACAGGGCTGTTTCACTTGGAGCAATCATACCTGTAAAAATCACATGTTTTTGTATGTTCAATTTCTCTGCTTGTTCTTTCAGACTGTCCAGATAAGGTCCGTCTCCAGCAACAACCAACTTCACCTTGTCTTCTTCTTTCAAAACCTCAGCAAAGGCTGCTAAGACTGCTTGGATATTCTTCTCATAAGAAATACGCGAAAGGCTCAGCAGCATTTTCTCACCTTCCTGAATACCCAACTTCGAACGAAGTTCTTGCAAGTTTTCCTCTTTGATCTCAGGCCGTTCAAACTTAGCCAGCTCAATTCCAGTTGGGATGACACGCTTTTCAACCTTGACTTTGTATTTAGATAAAAGGTCACGAACAATCTCACTAGGGCAAATCACACCATCTACATCATGAAGGAAGCCACGCACCAAATATTTTACCATACTCGGACGAATTAGCATACCCTTAGCAATGTAATGCACATAGTCTTCGTACTGGGTATGGTAGGTATGAATAACTGGAATTTTTAATTCTCTCGCAATCCAAATCCCTAACAAACCAAGTGAAAATTCTGTCTGGGTATGAATGATGTCGAGTTGATACTGCTTGGCAATTTCAAGCGCCTTTGTAAAACCTCGGTAGGCAAAACGTCGATCCTTAAACGCAAAGAAAGGAACACTCGGAATGCGAATAATTTGCCAATCTTCGTATCGGTTCACGTCTTTATCAGTCGTTGTAAAGATAAAAACTGCATGCCCCTGCTTTTCAAGCTCAGTTTTCAAAGTCCGAATACTAGTCGCGACCCCGGAAACCTGAGGGAAATAGGTATCTGTAAATAAACCAATTCGCATAAATTACCTCACTTTTTGCCCAAAGCAGCCTGTTCTCGATAAAATTTTAACCAGATTTCCAACAAATGCTCCTCAGAGTACTCTTTGGAGATCTCGCGAGCTTTTTCTTTCAAGTCCTTTAAGGCTTCAGGGTCATTCTTGTATTCTAGGATTGCTTCTCTCATCTCGGAAACATCACTTGTAGCACGATAATTCCCATCAAGAATAACCTTATATAGATCCAAATCTCTTAACATAATAGGAGCCTCGCAACTAGCAGCCTCTAAGATAGTCATAGGGAATAATTCATTGTAACTTGGTAGCAAGAACAGATCCGCCATAGCGTAAAGTTCCCGCATCCGTTCGGGTGACACAATTCCAGGGAAAATAAGATTTTTTGGTGGATTGTCCATAATCTTCTTGTAGCGTTCATAACCATCTGTCATCCCACCAAATGAAAAACCACCTGCCCAGATAAAGGTAATTTCTGGCAATTCCTCAGCAAGACGGATAAAATCATCAATTCCTTTACGTTTCTGAACCTGACCCGCACCGATTACGACAAACTGATCTTCCGCAAGATCCATTTCCTTCCGGAGTTGTGCAACCTGTTCAGCTGGTAATGGATGCCATTTTTCTTTATTTACAAAATTTGGAATATAAGTTACTTTTTCACGCGGAATACCAGCAGCCACTAAATCCTCGATAAACATGGGATTGACCACCACCAAGTGTTCCATTCGGTTGTAAAAGGAAAAAACATAGCGTTTGACAATTCCTTTTAGGAAAAATGGAATCTTCAAACTCCCCTCAAGCGTATCAGGCAAAAAATGCACATAGCCAATTTTTCTCCCAGAGCGTTTCTTTTGGAAAGTAGATAAATAATAGGGGAAATCAATGGTGTGAAAATGAGTTACATCCGCTTCTACAGGAAGATTCTCTGTAACAATCAACTGGTCTTTGGCATCACGGTGAAGGAGACTAACCAATTCTCGATAAGCTCCTGACACTCCTTGACCAGCTACTTTTTCACTTGAACTTAGCATATTAATACGCAATTTTTCGTTTTCCATATCTTTCATTATACCATTTTATTTCCAGAAAATCAGCAAAAGAAAGAAGAGACCAAAGGAAAAAGGATAAAATCACCTTATTTTCCAATCGTCTCTCGCATTTTTCTTAGTCTTTATTTAATTCCTAGGGCGATACGCGCGTATCGGCTCATTTTTTCAACTGTCCAAGCTGGATACCAGACCAATTTAACTTCGGTATTGGTTACCTCAGGCACATCTGTCATCGCATCGTGTATCTGGTCTGTCAAAAGGTCAGCCAGTGGGCAGCCCATAGTTGTCAAGGTCATATCAATTTCAGTGTGACCTGTTTCACCATCAAAACGAATTTCATAAATCAAACCTAGGTTGACAATATCAATCCCCAACTCAGGGTCGATGACTTCTTCCAAAGCATTTAAAATGCGTGTTTTGATCGTTTCAATTTGCTCTTCTGTATAAGCCATGTTATTCCTCACTCTTAGTCTTCAATAAAATCACGAAGGGGTTTGCTGCGACTTGGTTGGCGCAATTTTCTCAAAGCCTTGGCCTCAATCTGACGGATACGCTCACGAGTCACGTTAAAGACTTTACCAACATCTTCAAGAGTACGCATTTTCCCATCGTCCAAACCGAAGCGCAAGCGCAAGACGTTTTCTTCACGGTCTGTAAGAGTATCCAAGACTTCATCCAACTGCTCACGCAAAACGATACGAGTTGTGTAGTCTACGGGATTTTCAATCACTTCGTCTTCGATAAAGTCCCCAAGATGGCTATCGTCCTCTTCACCGATCGGTGTTTCAAGTGATACTGGTTCTTGGGCAATCTTTAGGATTTCACGGACCTTGTCGGTGTCATATCCATACGCTCAGCAATTTGTTCAGGAGTTGGATCTTGTCCCAATTCTTGAAGGAGATTACGCTGTTCACGGACAAGCTTGTTAATGGTTTCAACCATGTGGACAGGGATACGAATAGTGCGGGCCTGGTCAGCAATGGCACGAGTGATTGCCTGACGAATCCACCAAGTTGCATACGTAGAAAACTTAAATCCTTTTGAATAGTCAAACTTGTCAACAGCCTTCATCAAGCCCATGTTTCCTTCTTGGATCAAATCAAGAAATTGCATACCACGTCCTACGTAGCGCTTAGCAATAGAAACCACCAAACGAAGGTTGGCTTCTGCAAGACGTTGTTTGGCTTCGATATCACCAGCCTCAACTGCTAAAGCCAATTCTTTTTCCTCTTCGTTGGTCAAGAGAGGAACAACCCCGATTTCCTTCAAATACATACGGACTGGGTCATTAACCTTGGCAGAAGTTGAGCCAATCAAGTCCTCATCACTGAGTTCTGGTTCTTCTTCTGCACTAAGAACACGCGCGCTTGGATTTCCTTCGTTGTCTGTGATAGAAATTCCAGCATCCTGAATCCGTTGCAAAAGGTCTTCAATGCCGTCTGCATCGAGGGTGAAAGGAATAACCAGACTTGAATTGATTTCATCATCTGTTGCTGTTCCTGTTTTTTTGTGGTTACGGATAAAGTCTGCTACTTGCACATCAAATGTGGTTACTTCTTTTTGTTTTGTTGCCATTATTACTCCATTCTTCTCTTTTGGGAAATCAATCGTTGCAATTCTTCCAAGGCTGTGTCTGTATCTCCTACATGACTAGCTTCCTGCACTTTCTTTTTAATTCTTAAGTTGTCCTTGCTGAGGAGGGCACGGTTTCGAGTCGCTTCGACTTCTACTAGCTCTTGAGGCGACATCTCAGCTGGCAAATCCAGACTAAGCACGTGGTACCAAGCATTTTCAACCTCAGGTGTCTGATGAGAAAGCTCCTCTGAGCCGATTTCTCCCTGCTCACTTAATAATTCGTAAAGAATCTGAAATTCTGGGGTATCAAAGAAAAAATCTTCTCTTAATCGGTAGTCATTTAACACAACTGGGTTCTCAGCCATCCTATAGAGGAGATGAGCTTCTGCTCTCATGACTGCTGTCAGTTGGCGCGTTACAGGTAAACTAATCGCTGCTGGAGGGTGCTCCTCTTTGACTCTTTCCTGCCTTTGAACAATCCGACTTTCATTTACAATCTGTTCCACCTGCTGGTAATCAAAGGAAGGGAGATTATCTGCTAGAATGTGGATATAAGAATTCTGGGCAGTGATAGACTTTTCTTTGGCGATTAGGGGTGCAATCTTTTCAATGAATTCAATTTGCGCCTGTAAGTTATCACTATTTTCAGGCTTTAGCTGGTGAATATAGAACTCAATAGGACTAATCCGGGTCTTGGTTAAAAGGTAAGCCAGATCTTCAGGAGAATTCTTTTGTAAATACTCATCTGGGTCCATGGCATCAGGTACTCGAACAACCTCCACTGAGAAGTCTTTTAATTCCTCTAGAGCCTTGGCTGTTGCTGCCTGCCCTGCCTTGTCGCCATCATAGCTGAGAACAATTTTTTTGGTAAAGCGTTTGAGGTGGTCAACATGCTCCTTGCTTAAGGCTGTTCCCATGGAAGCTACAGCATTTTCTATACCAGCACGGTAGGCTGCGATCACATCCATGAAGCCTTCCATCAGATAGAGCTCTGTAATCTTACCTGTTCCCTTTTTTGCCTTGTCCAAATGATACAATTCGTAGCTCTTGTTAAAAATTGCAGTCGAGCGACTATTTTTATATTTGGCAGTCTGACTGTCCGTTTCTTGCCAGATACGACCTGAAAAGGCAATAACCTGCCCCTTGTCATTGGTCAAAGGAAAGATGATCCGTCCAAAAAAAATATCATAAAATTGATTACCATCTGACAGATAAAACAAGCCCGAATCCAATAAATCCTTTTCCTCAAACTTGTCAGCCAAACGTTGATAGAGATAAGTTCTCTCTGCTGGAGCCAGTCCAATCTGGAAGTGCTTTAGAACATCATCTGTCAATCCGCGTTTGTAGAGGTAAGCCCTTGC